>JAHWHO010000057.1 GCA_019323255.1 Candidatus Woesearchaeota archaeon | reverse complement strand
GCAACAGTAGTTATCCACCAGAGCGGCAGGAAGTTGCCTACAAGCAAAATAAACACGGCAGTGATTGCGGCAGCAATTCCATACTCCTTGAACATCTTCCTCTTTGTTAAATCCGCATGAACTTTCAGCGCTGTAAAATAAAGGATAATAACATTGATGCCAACCACGAAAATATCCACTGCAAAAAGAAGTGAAACTAATGCGAGAAAGACAAGAAATGCAATGAGTGCGACTATTGCTGCGAGCATATAAGGGGGAGGGCGTTTCCCAATATAAATGATTCGGAAACATTAATATATGCAGGACTATTCGGCAGAAACATGTTCAAAGAGGCAATTATTGCGGGGTTGAAGAAGCATGTCAAAGGTGAAATCAAGCTAGAAATGCCGCCGGAAGGGCTTGGAGACTATGCATTTCCCTGCTTTGTTTTGGCAAAAGAGCTGAAGAAAAAACCTGCCCAGATTGCTGAAGAACTTGCAGGCAAGATCAAGATTGATTTTCTGGAAAAAGTTCAGGCAGAAGGACCTTATGTTAATTTTTACATTAAAACAGATGCGATAGCAGGAAGAATAATTCCCCAGGTTCTCATTGAGAAAGATGAATATGGCGGAAAAGATGTTGGAGACGGAAAAAACGTAGTAATAGATTACAGTTCGCCAAATATCGGCAAGCCGTTTCATGTTGGGCATCTCAGAAGCACGATAATCGGGCAGAGCCTGTATTTGATCCATAAATTTCTCGGCTACAACGTAATCAGAGTTAATCATCTCGGAGACTGGGGACTGCAATACGGCAAGCTGATCTATGCACATCTTACGTGGGGAAATGACAAGCAGCTGAAAAAAGAACCGATTAAGTATTTGCTTGATATCTACGTAAAGTTCGGGGAAGAAGCCAAGAAGAATCCAGAGATAAATGAAGAAGCGAAGAAATGGTTCAAGAAACTCGAGGACGGCGATGAAAAAGCAAACGAATTCTGGGAGATATTCAGGAAATACAGCCTTGAAGAATTCCAGAGAATCTATAAGCTGTTCAATGTAGAATTTGACAGCTACAATGGAGAAGCATTCTACTTTGACAAAATGCAGCCCGTGCTTAAAGAGCTCAAAAAGAAAAAACTCTCTGAGATTGATGACGGCGCGCTCATAATACCATTCGATGACATGCCGCCGATGATACTTGTAAAAAGCGACGGAGCAACAACGTATGCTTTGCGGGATCTTGCAGCAGTAAAGTTCAGGCTTGAAAATTATGACCCTGCAAAAATCCTGTACGTAGTCGGAACAGAACAGCAGCTTCATTTCAAACAACTGTTCAGCGCAGTCGGAATGCTGAAATGGAAGCCATGTGAACTTATGCATGTGATGTTTGGCATGTATCTCGGAAAAGACGGCAAGAAAATGGCGACAAGAGAAGGAAAAGTGCTGCTTCTAGATGAGATAATCAAGAGTACGATTGACAAAGCCAGAAAACTGATTGAAGAGAAAAACCCGAAACTAACGAACAAAGATGAAGTTGCAAGACAAGTAGGAGTTGGAGCGGTGTTCTTTGGTGATTTAATGAATGACAGGATAAAAGACATAGTTTATGACTGGGACAAGATACTTGATTTTGAAGGAGACACAGGACCTTACTTACAATACACATATGCGAGAGCGTCAAGCATAGTCCGAAAAGCGGGAATAAAGCCTGGAGACTTTGAAGCAAAAGCCCTCGCTACGCCGCAGGAAGCAAAGCTGGTGAGATTGCTGATGCTGTTTGGCGGCAAGGTTGAAGATGCTTTAGCACAGTACAAGCCGCATGTAATCGCGCAGTACTGCCTGGAGCTGAGCAGGGCATTCAATGAGTTCTACCATAGCTGCCCATGCGTCAATGAGCCTGACAAGGCCAAAAAATTAGCCCGCTTATCGCTCATCGAAGCGACAAGGCAAGTCCTTAAGAATGGGCTCGCACTGCTCAATATTGAAGCACCTTCTGAGATGTGACGAAAGCTTTATAAATCGGCATTCGTTTGGCGAACCTATGGGTAGAGTTAAGACTTTATTGACAAAAAGGCTATCATTTGAGACATATGATCGCTATAAGAATAGGTTGAGTGAAGACTTCGAAGAGAATAAAAAGCTAGTTGACGAGGTAATGCCGGGCGGCAGTAAAAAGGTCAGGAACACGGTCGCAGGGTACGTAACTCGGCTAATGAAGCGAAAGGAAGAATATTAGTGACAGGAGGGGAAATATGGCAGAGGATAATAGCATCTTCGTCGGCAATAAACCATTTATGAACTATGTTACTGGCGTCGTAATGCAGTTCACAACGAAAGATGCCTCAGAGGTGACTGTCAAGGCAAGAGGCAAGTTCATCTCAAGGGCGGTAGATATTGCAGAAGTTGCCTGCAAAAGATTTCTGGACAGTGCAGTTGCTGTAAAGAACATAAACATTGATTCAGAAGAGTTCACGAACAGGGAAGGCAGGCAAGTCCGCGTAAGCACAATTGAAATTACTATGCAGAAGATGCAGTAATTTTTTTATTCTTTGTAACTATTTCTTATCAAGCATCTTCCAGAGCTCTTACTAATTCTTCTTCAAGGCCTAAAGCAATCTCTACACGAGTGTTAAAGAAATCATACCGCCTGGAAAAGTAACTTTTATCAGCAAGCGTAGACTCTGGAAGATATCCTTCTCCCCATGTGCCTGCTAAGCTGTTTAAGCCAATATTGGCTAACATTAATGGAAGATGAGGGACTTGCTCCATAATTTCAGGGTCCCAGCGCTTATACACGACAAAACACCTTTTCATTTTGTCCCAGTCGACTCTTTCATGCAGGGTGAGACCCTTTGTTTCTTTATCAAAGCAGTATAGGTCAACAGTATGAATTGCATCAACTCCACGCCAGTCAGGCCTTACAAGATCATAGTCAACAATACCCCTTAAGATGCCGTCTTTAACCAGTGAACATCCGAGATTGAAATCTCCATGTATGAGCTGTTTAGGATGCTGAATCGAATCTATTCTTTTCTCGACAGTTCTAATCATTTCCATAACTTTTGGAACTTGGGAAACGACATAAATCCCTGCGGTATCTACAGGATTCTTGGGAAGATGAGGCAGAACTTTTTCTAATAATTGCCTATTTGTTGAAGAAAAACGGGGCAGACCGGTATAATCGGCTGCTTGGAAATCTGCGGCTATTGCATTAAACCTTGCCAAGCCTTCAAAAGCAAGATCGATTTCCTCCTGGTTATCGACAGCAGGATTATGGCCTTCAATAAAGCTCATTAATGAATATAGGCTCGTGCCTTGAACGGTTAACAAATTTCCTGAAACGTTTGGAAAAACCCGTGGGGTTGGCACGCCTCTGCTGAAAAGATAGTCATTCAATAAAAGCTGGGTGCTTGTGATTTCAGGAGTAAAATCACGAGCGTATTTCTTAACGACAAATCGGGTGCCATTATCCTCTCTTAGAAAAACAACTACGTTCTTGTCTCCTTGTTCAGGAAGTTCCTGTAAGTTATCAAAGGAATATATGTTATACTGCGCCGCCAAAAAATCCAGTTCTTCCTTTGTCAGTTTTTCTTTACTCATAAGTAGCGGGCTTTGGGAGGTGTTTAATAATATTTCGATCAAAGTAGAATATTTTTAAGCATCAAATCTCTTCTTGTAGGATATCATGTTTATCGCCTTAGTCAGTTTTAAACATGAATCTTACAACTCAAATATGTGTTTCTCACGATTTATTTGAAAGACTCCGGCCCATGTGAAAAGGTATGAGTAAAAAAGAATTAGTACGTCATCGTAACGAGATATGGATCGTCCTCAGACATCTTCATCTGGCGCTTTTTGGAATAAAGATCGTAGATATCTCCTGAGTTTTTCTTCTTGGGCATCTCTCTCTAGTTGACACTCCGCCGAAAGAGTGGCGCATTCTGCGCAGTCATTTAAGTGCTCATAGAGCATTTGCTGATATGCGGGTCTAAGCAGTTCGTGAGCATAGAACTGTCTAATTATTGAGCTGTCATGGTATGCATCGCACAAGGAAATATCCAGCGCTTTTTCTGCTAATAGGAGCTTGAGTGCGCGTTGTTCATCAAAAAGTCCTCGATCCGTTAGAATCTGTGTGGTATCCAGTTCTTTGATCATCTTTTTCCATGTATTGATATCATAACTCATATTTAATCGTCCGGATGCTTTTTTTATAAATCTTTCTTTTTTATATCCCTTTTAAGTAGTGAATTTATTCTAATTCATCAAAACTCGCATTCCATGATTCGTTGATTCGCTCTTGCAACTTCCTCTTTGCTTTCAACTAAAATGTGTTGTGCATGGACTTTATATCACCTTTATTTGGGCCATATCGTAACTTTTATAACCCCAGATAATTGGTTGTTAATGTGGGCCCATAGTCTAATGGATAGGATTCAAGGCTTCGGTC
>JAHWHO010000056.1 GCA_019323255.1 Candidatus Woesearchaeota archaeon | reverse complement strand
CTTGAACCATTGATCGCAGCGGGCCGCATAACAATCATTTCTGTTGGCACAGAAGGATCATTGCAGCCGAGCCAAAATATTGGAGATGTTGTTGTTTGCACCAAAGCATCGAGAGATGAAGGCACGCCTTACCATTATCTTCCTCCTTCAGAATTTGCTGAGCCCTCGGCTGACCTGACAAAAGCTATACAGGACGAGATTGAGCGCAGGAAGATCAGTTATGAAACTGCACCCTCCTGGACTACAGATGCGATCTGTAGAGAAACCGAAGCTGAAATTAAAGAATATCAGGCGAGAGGAATCGCGACTGTTGAAATGGAGGCTGCATCTTTATTCGCATTAGCCGAGTTCAGAGGTGTTGAGGCCGCTTCAATTTTTGTAATTAGCGATAAGCTTGACAGCTTGGAATGGGTGCAGAACTTTGATAGCGATGTTACTCTTGACGGAATAAGGCAGATTTTTGATATCGCACTAGGCGTTTTGTCCTAAGAACTCTATCTCTACTTCAAGCCCGTCTTCAGTTGGGTACTCCTCTACGATTGCAGGAATAAGTCCGAGCCGCAGCAGTTGTTTCGTTTCATGTTTTGTTTTCTCTGCCGACATTAACAGCCTTAGTTTTTTCTCATCCACAATGCAGTCAACTTGTTTGCTGAGCTTTCTTAATTTCTCTAATGCATCATCCCTGTTCGCATCCGCCATTCTTTTTTTGTAATCTATGCCTGGCTGTAATCCGGGCAGGTAGCAAACGCCTCTTATCAGCAGGCCTTCTTCTGTTTTCTTATCGAACGGATATGCAACATTCTCTGCCCTTCTTTTGATTCTGGACTGCAGTTGTACTGCGTCTTTTAGCCTTGCTGTGCAGTAATGTGTTCGCAGCCCTTTTTTCTCTGCATATTCAAGCATTCGCAATGCCATCTCTTCACTGCCTTCAACACCATAGCTAAGGTTATTCTTTTGCTTGAATCCGAGCGCGTCCATTTTGTAATGTTCTGCAACCGTATCAGACCGCTCTAACTCATTGAGGTTCAGGAATTTTATTTTGCCAACTGCAAAATCTATCAGTTTTTTCGTCTGTTCTTCATATTGGGGTATGGCCGGAATTTCTATTCCTATGTCCCATTCAAACTCATTGGCTAAGTCCAGTCTGTCCCACAGTTTATCATTTGTTAAGTCCGGATGGAATCTTATCTCGTCTAATCCTGCGTCATACAATCTTCGCAAAGTCTCTTTAGTTACCAGTTTCAGCGGCGTGTAAAGATGTATGTGGAAATCTTTTCCAAACCTTTCTTTCAGCAGGTGGATATATTTTACAGTTCTGTCAATATTGCACAATGGATCTCCGCCTGTTATTCCTGCGCCTTTGGCATCCGTTAACTCCGCTTCTTTGATTAGCTCACCAGGCTCATCAGGGTTTTCAACTTTCCATTCATTTGCATAAACTACGTCTTTTCCGAACTTTGCTTCGTTCACCGGGCAGTACCAGCACCTGTTCGTGCATTTGCCTGTTATGAAGAGAACTAGTTTCTTGCCTTCAACGCAGAGTTTGCATCCTTCTGCGAGTTCTCCCGATTTCCATGAATAGTATGGCGTCTTCTGCATTTTATTCTGTCCCAAAGAAGAGGTATATAAATCATGCGGACGACAGGTATACTCACTCTCGTTCGTGACCTGCCTTCGCACACTCCATGCGGACGGCAGGATTCGAACCTGCGTAAGCACTAAGCTAATGCGACCTGAACGCATCCCGTTTGACCGCTCCGGCACGTCCGCGTGAGCGTGATGTGACGGTCCAAAAATCTCCGATTTTTGACACCGGCACGTCCGCGTAATTAAGCAATTTTTTGCTTCTCAGATAAAAATCTATCGCCTGCGTTTCCTAAAAAGAAACATTCCGATTAGTATTATCACAAATCCTACCGCGACGAGTGCAAAAACCAATTCATTGTCGTGGTTTTCTTCAGCCACCCAGATCTTTGCGTGTTCAGGGGCTGGCGTTTCAGATGGCTGCTTTTCTTCTATAGTCGGTATTATTTCAGACAGTTTCTGATCCTCTTGTAAACTCTCAACCAATAAGTTTACCCTAAGACTTGGTGTTATTTCTTCCACTGTTATTTCTATATCTTTCTCGCCGTCTTCATCTACATCCACTATTATTTTATTGCCTTGCTCTGCTGTGACTGTCTTTGCATTGCTTTCTATCGTTAGTGTTACTTTTTCCTTGGCTAATGAAGTCACTGTTATTGAATGCTGTATATTTTTTAGCGAGAATATAATTCTGTCCGGGACTCGTAATTGTGTGAACAACTCTTTTTTCTGGGTCATGTAGAATATCCTTGGCTCGTACGTGGCCGCACTTTGGCTGGAAGAGCCGCCTCCGCCTCTTGCCGGCGGGTAAACACAGAATTGTGCGCTGTCTCTGTTTGTGTTGACTTGGTCGAAGAACACTTGGTGTATAGTCCGCCCGCCATTAAAGCATGTTACATTATCCAGAGTTATGTTTCTTGCCATTACGGTGACTAAGTCCGCCGATACGCTTACTGAGAAGGTCATTGTAGTATTCGTGTCTGTAGCGTTTAAAATATCTCCCCAGCTCAAAAAGACTTGCCCGTATACTTGTGGCAGAACAAAAACCAGTATAGCGAAAAGTATGATTTTTCTCATTTTCACCTTTTTTCTCTAAACATGCTTTTTGCGTTTATAAAATTATACTTCTCTTGCTTTTTTTGTCAAAAACTTTGCAATATCATCTTCCCATGCTTTGGGTACGGCTTTATTGAAAGTTTCTTTTAGCCATCGTACGGTGTCTTCTCGAATTTCTTTGCCGCCATCTATTAGATTGATTATGTCGTATCTTATTTGCGGGTGAAGTTTGGTCTTTCTTGCCGCCCTATTGAGCTGCTCATAAAGTTTCAGTTTATAATCGTCTGCGTCCTGGTCTCTTTTCTCAGCTTCTTTCTCCCAGTATTTTTCATATGAAAAACCGCCGCTTTTCAGGTCATCTAAAACGGTAAAAAGGTATTTCTTGAGCTCTTCGGGCCAGTTTTTCTCGATTTCTTCTTTATGCGTTTCTATTCCTTCGATAAATCTGGCATCTATGTTTTTTCTTTCTCCTTCGATTATCCTAAGTAGTTCGGCTTTTACAAATCTTGGTACTTTGAGGTTTAACGCTTCTTCTCTGAGCTGCTTTTTCAGCTCGCTTCGTTCTTCTTTTGCCTTTTTCACTAAGCCGCTTATGCTTAGCGGCAGTATTTCCCTTCCTTCTATTCTGGCGAGTATTTGTGCATGCATTCTTTTCAGGAATTCATATTTGTCTTCTATGCGCAGGATATCTGTATAGCCCTGCAGCGCGAGATTAAGTGCAAACGGCGACGGTATTGTCGTCTCGATCTCCTTTACTTTCATCGTGCCTGCTTCCAGCATTGACAGTACTTTCTTTGTATTGTCTATATCCATCACATCCTCAAGGCATTCCCTGCGTGCTTCTTTGAGTATTGCAAAGTCTTTGTCAAGCCTCTTTAATGCGCTCATAAGTATCTGTGCGCTTACCTGCTGTCTTCCTACCCTTTTCTGTTTGCCAAGATAGTTTCTTAGTATCATCAATGATCTTGTCGCGCAGTGCCTGAATCTTCGTTTGAATATTTCGCTTTTCTCGATTGCCGCGTCCATTACCATATTCAGTTTGTCTGCCTTAAGCAGTCCAAATGCCGCAACGGGTTTCATTTTCTTGCTGCACGCGATATAGAATCCATTATCTGAGATTCCTACCTCGACGTCCTTATGCTGTGTCCTTGACATTGCAAATGCAGTCGCCCTTGACAGGCAGTCATTTACTCGTCGGCCAAACAGAGTATGGAATATTGTTTTTGGACCTCTTTCGTCTGCTGTGTACTCAACCAGTATTGTCTTGTCTGAGGGCAGCATTCCTGCATAGTCGTATTGCTCTCTGAAATATTCATAGATTGCATTCGCTGCTTTGTCATCCACATAAAGAAAATCATGTATGAAGTCAAGTATTTCCTTTTTGCTTTTCTTTGACACGAATCTTTCGAGCACGAGCCTTCTGAATCTTCCTATTTCATTGGCTAAGTCAAATGACAAGGGCAGCATTTCGCTCGCCCAGCTCGGTACTGTCGGGGGCCTGTTTGCTGATGCGCTGACCTGCGCTACCATTCCTCTTGAAAACTTGAACAGGTATGTTTCGCCGCCGAGGCAGAATACATCGCCGGGCTTTAGCCTTTCTACAAAACCTTCATCGAGCATGCCTATAGTTTGGTCGCCGATTTTTACTGTGATGAATGTTTCATCAGGGATTGTGCCTACATTTGTCATGTAGATTACTCTCGCGAGCCTTCCTCTTCGTCCTATGCTGCCGTCATTTCTCCATATGCGCGCATAGATATGCCTGTCTTCAAGTTCTGCATATTCTCCTGCCAGATAGCTCAGGATCTGCTGGTAGTCTGCCCACTTTAAGTCTGAATAGCAGTAGCTGTTTTTTATCAGCTCGAACAGTTTCTTTTCTTCCCAGACTTCCTCTACGGTCATGCCTATTATTTGCTGTGCGAGCACATCCAATGCATTTGTTGGTATGTGAATCCTGTCTATTTTTTTCTCTAATGCGCTTTTCACGAGCACTGCGCACTCTACTAAGTCATCCCTGTCCATGACAACGATTCTTGCTTTTACCGTTTCGTGCAGTTTGTGCCCTGATCTTCCTGCTCTTTGCAGGAATCGCGCTACGCTTTTTGGGCTCCCTAAGCAAATAACCAGGTCGATATAGCCTATGTCGATTCCTAGCTCCAGTGATGTGCTGCAGACGACTGCTTTCAGCTCTCCTTTCCGCAATTTCTCTTCGATCTTATGCCTTGTTCCTTTGCTTAAGCTTCCATGATGCGCGCCGATATTGCCGACATATTTGCTTGGAAACTTGTTTTTCAAATGGTCTACGACTCTTTCTGTCGCAGCCCTCGTATTTGTAAACACAAGCGTTGTCTTGTGCTGTTGTATAAGCTCGTCTATCAGGTTGTACATTTTTGAATGCAAAATAGCATGCTCTGTTTCAATTAGATTATCGACTGGGCTTATAACTTTGAAATCTAAGTTTTTCAAGAACTGTATATCCACGACTTTGCAGGATCTTGTCGGCCCGACAAGAAATGCTGCAACTTCTTCTATAGGCGCCACGGTTGCGCTAAGTCCGACTCTGCACATTCCTTTGCTTAAATGCTGCAGCCTCTCAAGGCTTAGCGACAGATGAACGCCTCTCTTGTTTTCAGCAAGCGCATGGATTTCATCAACGATGCACCATTCTACTGCTCTCAAATGTTCCCTGAATTTTGGCGATGTTAGCATAATGGCTAAGTTTTCAGGAGTACAAACAAGTATATGGGGTGGTTTCTTTAGCATTTTTTGTTTTTCAGAAGCAGTCGTATCACCTGTTCTTACTCCCACTCTTATTCCTAATTCTTTTCCTGCTAATTTTTCGATTTCTTGTAATGGCTCTTTTAGGTTGACTTCAATATCTTTAGAAAGCGCCTTAAGCGGGTTGATATAAATGCAGTATACTTTATCCTGTAGTATTCCTTTTTCAGACGAATCTACTAATTCGTTCAATATTGACAACATTGCAGTTAATGTTTTTCCTGTGCCTGTAGGGGCAGAAACCACAATATTATTTCTTGAATGAACATCTAATACTGCATATTTTTGTGGCAAGCAAAGATTTTGGAATCTATATTTAAACCAATTTCTTACCAGTGGATTCAATGCCTTGAATACTTCACTATCTCTATCCGGTTTCTGCTTGAACTCTATCATTTTCCTTACATAAAACTGTCTTAATTTTCTTTGCAATAGTATTTTCCCAATCTTGTTCGAAATCAGTAGTATAACAATATACTTTAGGCTTAACCGATTCCATCAACTCCTTGACCCAGCCGTACCCCTCCCACTGCTTATCAAAAACAACTATGTAGAATGGGGTAACTCCCTTAGAAACTCTTAAGAAGCCTTCGCAAAGCCGGGCATTTATGTGAACTCCTTCTGAATGAGGACTATTTTTAGTATTCTCTCCTAATCTAGGCTTGACTCTTGTTATTTCTATTTGCGCCCCCGACTCGTTTAGCACAATATCCGCTTCTCTCTTCCGCATTTCAGGAATTCTGATGTTGACACCCTTCGTTAACAGTGCTCGAGCTAATTCTCTTTCATCTTTAGTCATAAAAAACTTTGAGACGTCAAGGTCAAATTCTTTCCTTGAGAATAAGGCTTTTGAAGAAAAGCATCTTCTGCCCGATTTGAATAGATTATGTTCTTCCTCAGTTATAAAATCAGGAGAAAGTTGCATATATACTAGAGGATGTCCTTTTTTATTAATAAATAAGTTGAAGTTGGTTCCTCTTTTATCTCTTCTAAGGACGAACTCCCCTTTTTCAGTTCTGCCTAACAAAACTGATTCTTCTCTGCGCGCAATTTCTTCTAATATTCTGTGCCTAATGCAAAATCTGTAATTAAATCCGCTTTTGTTTCTGAAAACAGAGACATGACATCCGACTTTAATCTTTTCATGATCTGGAATAAAACAATCAACGTCGTCAAACTTTTTATATTTTATTGCCAAATTATACTCATGGAGAACCTTTTCTCTTGCAATATTCTCTATAATTACTTTTATGCTTTTTTGTTTCCTTTCTTTCTTTAGTCGTGACACAAATTCTTTGGGAAGTAATTTCGTAACACGTAATGTTGCAAGAGGTCTGCCTTCTTTTTTTCTTTCAATAGTCACGCTTCTTTGGCTTCCTTTACGTAATATGATTTCTTTTGAATTATAACCCGCATTTAAATAAGTTATCTGGTTGTCCAAGAGAAAACGGGCTAAGGGCGTTGAATAAATTGTTAGAACTATTGAACCTTTTTTCGCTCTCAAGCCACCGTTAATCGATATCGCTGTCATTTTAATAAGTTTAATTCAGTTTTAAGTTTATTTAGTTCGCGTGAGTGTTTGTCCAGTGAAAACTATCAAAAACACTCAAATTCTCTTTTCTCACTATCGAATTTTTTTCCATATTGAAAATAATTCTCCTGCCTTATTCTGTCTCTTCATCTAAACAACCAGCATAAATAATTTGCGCATTCTGAACCTGAGACATTTGCATCATAACATTTATATACTAGAGTATATAGTTCAAATTCATGGATGAGAAGCTAGAGAAACTTATTGATGCGAAAGTAAAGCCGATTGTAGAGGAAGCCATGCAGAAGCATCTCGGCGTTACTGTCAGCGAGATTGAGCAGGACATCTCGGACAAGATCAAGAAAAGCCCTCTGCTTGAATTTGAGATTGATACT
>JAHWHO010000055.1 GCA_019323255.1 Candidatus Woesearchaeota archaeon | reverse complement strand
GAAGTAACCGGACGAAAAGAAATTCCGCTTGAAGATTTTGACGAACTCAACAGTTTCTATCTAGAACTTCTTAGAGATGCAAAGAACCGTTTAGAATAAGAAAAGGTCCCCGCACCCAGACTCGTCCACGAAAATCAGAGATTTTCGGGACCCCTCGCTTCGCTCGCGGAACTGGGAACCCACTTGCCTGAATTTATGGCATTGAAAAAAGTTGTGAAGGAAAAGGTCCCCGCACCCAGACTCGAACTGGGAACCTTCCGGTAACGGCTGACCCATTTTCATCCTTGGTTAGTACCACGTCAATGGGCATCTACAGCCGGACGCTCTACCATTGAGCCATGCGGGGCTAGAAAGACGACAAGAACTGCGGTTTTTAAACATTACGATAATGCTATGATATAGAAAGCGAAAACCTGTTTGAAACTACCTGCCTGCTTTTATCGGCAGCAACGAACTTCACAACAGCCACCGGCAGAGTCATGCCGCCCAGCACGGTAAACCTGCACTTTGCCGTATACGTCAGGATTCTCTGCTCCCTTGGCTCAAGCAGGCCCACTTCCCAAGTAACCAGCGTCCCCTTGTTCTCATGCGGCACGATCTTCGAAGGCGCAAGACCATGCGAAGGTCCCTGCACAAGCTTTGCGACAGACGGAACCATGTCCATAACCTTGACATTGCGAACATGGCGCATTCCCCTGTTATGAATTTCAATAACTACCTTCAACTCACTGATCCCTTCCTCCTTCGTCTGGAGGATTCTTGCACGCTTCTTGATCACGATCGGACTCCTGAAATAATAATAGACAAAAACTCCTAGAACAATAACAAGAATAATCCAGAAAATTGGCTGATAGTTATACTCCACCTCAACCTTAAGCTCTTCACCAGGCTCCAGCCTTATATCCCATGTAAGCTCGCCATTAATAATTCTCCCGGGCAGCGAAGCATCTACAAATGCACCGGACCAAAATCCTGCAGGAACGCTAAAAACATGGCCGATCTCATCATTGCCATTATTTACCAAATAGATAGTAACTTCTTTTTTAAGGAAACCGGCAGATATCTGCCTCTCCTCTTCCACATTACCATAGCTCAAAATCTTATATGGTGTTGGCGCCAGATCAAACTGGTACTGCTCACCAACTAAAAGCGACGCTGTGAGAGTATCCTTCCTTGGAGGAGTAGACGGGTTAAGGCTAATATTAAAAGTCAAAGTCTTCTCCTCAAGAGGCTCCATTGAAGTCGTGAAGTCACCGTTAATGAATTCGCTCCTGAGCTTTATCTTAATCTCATCAAGCTGTTTCTTGTTTTGATTCTCGATAACAAGGCGGACCTCTGCGGGCTTACTCGGATCAATTTCCGGATCGATATGAAGCGTACCCCTCAAACTTGGAAGATAAGAAGATCCTTGCGGTGAGGCCTCGCTCACATCAAGCACAATAATTTTCCTAATGCTGTCGCCTCCAACTGCCTTGAACAACACAGGAAGCATATATTTTCCAGGATTAATGTTTCTCAGAGGCCTAATAACCAGTTCCTTAGTTACCGTCCCATTTCGCGGAACAACAAAAGTGCCGCCAATATCTATGTCCCAGTTTATCTCCGGCGTATAAACCTCGAACGCCTGCTCCTTCAGAAAACTGCTCCTGATCTCGACATTAAAAGAAGCAGAACTGTTCAAATGCACTGCCTGCTGCGAAGGCTCAACGAAAACATGAAAATCTACTGCATAAGCAGAAGAGCACAATATGATAAACAATAATAATAGTCTGAACCTCATTTTATCCAGTAGAAAAAGAAAACTGTTTAATAAAGGTTTTGAAAAAGAAGTTTGAAAAAAGAAAAAAAATCAGAATTTCTTCTTGATTTTCTTTATGCTGGCTTTTGCCTCTTCCTTCATCGCAAGACCGAAACCGATGCCGAACATCAAAGCGAGTCCCAACATGATTCCTGCAATCACGATCAAGAAGCTTGTCTCAGCAACTTGGATCTTGATGCCGATCTGGTTGAACACGATCAACGCGGTGAAAACCAAGATTACAATCTTAGCGATCAACCCAAGCACGCCCGCGGCTTTAGCCTTCGTCTCCGTGATCATATGGGCGACGTAGTCAGCAGCCAGAATACCAACGAATGCGATAATCACACCCAGGATAACATTCGGTATCCATTTTGCGACATCAATCAAAAACACTGCAAGAGACTGAAGCCTTATGACCTCAGCAGCAGGAGGCAGGAATAACACGAAAACGTACCATTTCGTGATTAGCGCCAAAAACCTGCTAAGCTTGAAATCTCCAAACAGTTTTTTCAAGTTGGTTTTGTGCAAAAGCCATTTATCAGCATTGATCTTAACCAGAATAGCGCTTACAAGCCTGCCAAGCAGTACCGCGATAATATACCCGAAAATCAGGATCAAAATCGCCGCAACTATTCCCGGAACAGACTGCACTATCCCTTGCCAGATCGCTAACAAAGGATTAGTAAAGCTCTCCAAAAACGGATTCATAGTACACACCTCTTTTTGAAACCACAAAAACCCGATCTTGCGGGTTTCTGGAACGCAAAATTGTTTTTCGCGCAAATGAATATGATATTACTAAAATAATTAATAAAAAAAGAAAAAAAATTAGACCGCCGCAACGGTTATGTCGTTCAACGAAGTTCCAGTCACCTGCGCTTCCATGCCGTCGACTTTTGCGACTTCACCGGTTGCAAGTGCTCTGCTCGCCATCCTGGTGTTCAAAGCAGTTCTTCCGTTGACCAGCACAGCCACGTTTCCGTTCGCGTGCTCGAACAACTTAACAATTGCCTTGTTCTCGGGAACAGACTCCCAGCATGGTTCTGGGTTGCCCAGCAACTCAGCTGCAATTGGGTTCGCACATGGGCCGCCTACAACAACTGCGTTCCACTGTGTGATGTCTGCAATCTCAGATGCAAGCTTTGCAGCTCCGATCTGGATAGGCTGTAGAACCTCTCCGATTCCAGTGCCAACTTCGCTAACCTGGACAACTCCACCTGTCACGAAGACACGAGCTCCTCTTTCAGTCAGAGGGTACTCAATCGTCAGATCCTCTGCCTGGTCGTTCGAAGCTGGGTCGTACAGTTCAGCGAATACACCATATCCAGATAGACCTTGCTGCAAGTCTTCGTTTTCTTCCAGGTCAAGCATTGTTGACCAGTACGAAGTCGTAGCTGCGAAGAAGCCATCCAAGTATGGACTCTGCTGCAGGATGTGGATCCTGTTAGCAATGGCACCGCTGATGTTGATACCCAACACTTCATCGCCTGCTGACTCATCAAACTCCTTCTGGAGTGTGATCAAGTACGTGGTGATGAGCGCTCCAGTTTGCGCCGTCCAGTTTATCACACCTGTGTTCTGGTCGAAAGCAGCTACTCCGCTTACGTTGATAGGCACTGCCAATCCTGCTGCGGAATGGTTCTGCCAACCTAAGTCGATCAAACCTTCGCCCTGGATACCGATCAAAGCTTTACCAGTTATGTTACGCGCAGTACTGTTGAAGTAGCCCGAGTAGCGACCGTCGCCGTTCATGTCGATAGCTAAGTTGTTTGCTGCGTTTACCCTAACCTGGTAAGTAACTCCGCCGATGACAAGCCTTCCAATACCTGTTGCTGCACTGTAGGAAATTTCCCTAGTACCAGTTCCAAGGTCTGTGAAGGTCAGCCTGTTGTTCGTTGGGTCGATGTTATCGTATCTCAGCACGTGCGTGAAGCATGTGTCATCCGTCAAGCCTGCGATGTCGTTGTAAGGGGCCGCCCTACAATCGCTGACAACGAAGAAGTCTTGTCTGCTGACAATAAACTGGGTTGCGTTACCTTCCCAGAACCACAGATCGTCGTCATCATCACCATACTTGTAGGTTGCTGCTTCGTTGCTTGCAAGAGGCACATCGAAGAAGATACCCTCTTGGTTGGTGAACTCCAAATCGTACTCGTCGTTTCCTGCAGAGTCGATTCTCACAAGGGTGACACCAGTGTCCATAAGACCTTCGTAGCGAATATCCCACGAAGGAGTCAACATGCCCTCTGGCTCATCCAAGTTCTCCCTAACACCGCTTCCAGGCACAACAAACATGTCGCCCAATACTGCGTCAGCAGTCAGGTTGTACTGTATGTAGTTCAGGGTGAATGTTCTCAAGTTCGCTGAGAAGCAGCCATCCAAGTCAGTCCAGGAATCCTCGATCGTTTCCTCGTTGACTTCAACCTGTGCCTGGGTAAATGTTCCTCCCGTAGCGTTCAGGTCCTTGAACTCTACCTTGTAAGCTCCGATATAGAACTGTACGATAGATTTCTGGATGTCTTTTCCTGTTGCAAGGATATCACGGATACCAATCTGCGTACCGTCTGCAAGAACGTCTGTTCCGCCATCGGTCAGCTCATCAGTAATTTCGCCGTTGATCCTGAACTTAACACTTCCTTCACCGCCATTTGCAGTTTCGGAAATGACAAGCACTTCAACTTCATATTCCTTGCCGTCAACAACATATGTTTCTTTGTCGTTTTCGCCGAGCACTGCGCTGATCGCACCGCCGATGAAATCGATCGTCAAGTCCGGAGACCCACAAAGTCCTGCTGCGACAACTGATGTGTTGAATACCTGTGCATCAACAATAACGAATGGCTGACCCAAAATCGTTACGTCCTCGTCTTCCAAGTCAGGCAGCTGTCCGATTGTTGCTCCTGCAGGAAGCACGTAGTCAGATTCCAGTCCTTCTTCAAACTCAAGCTCCCATTGGAATAACAGGGCTCCAGTGTTGTTGGCCTGGTTGCTCTGCCAGTACAAGAAGTGACCTACACGATCCCTCTCATCCTGGTCGAAACGTACACGACCTGCACCAGTCTGCGCTGAAATAAACCTCAAATACTGGTTGTATTCAGTAGCACCTTTGTCTGTGACTATCTGACCACCTTTCAGCATATCAAGGTCGACTTCAGTTAATGTCTCACGGACATTACCCATAGCCTCGTTGATCTCCAATAGGTCAGATGTTGAACCAATCTCAACAGCGTCACCACTCACGACCTTTTGCGTGCCACCGCCAACTCCAGCCATCTTTTTGACAGCTTTATTCTGCAGACCCTGGATAATGTCAGTTGCTCCAACAACATCTCCACCCGCAGCCGCGTCGCCAACAACTACTGCTAGATTAGAAGCAGGTGTGCCGTCCACGACAAACGGAGCTGGCCAATCAGATAGCTTCAAGGCAGATGCACCGAAGACTGTCGCTCCGACCATCGTCAATCCCATACCTAAAGCCACCATCTTTTTTACCGTTTGTACCGCTTTCATCTAAACACCTCCGTGTTTTACTTTTATTGGTCATCTTTACTGAGGTAAAGATAGTGAGTCTAAAAACTAAGTCCAGTTATTTAAAGCTTTTGATCGCACCGAACGTACTATAATTACTCACTTTTACCTCTCTTTTAGCGCAATATATCGACCTATATACTGCACAGTTGTGTGTACTAAAGTGATACCCATTTATAAGGGTTTCGCACATACTAAACGTACTTTATAGTCGAAAGTAAGTACTCACTTGCACAAGACAACAAATATATACTAGATATGATCTGAGGCCGTGCATGAAAACAAGATATTGGATACTAATAATAATAGCATTGGTATTGTTAGGTGCGCTATTATATTTTGCAGCATATGCATACTCTTTGAAACAAGTGCACATAAAAGATGTAGAATTTAATCTCGCAAATATTTCTTTGAAAGGCGCAACAGTAAAAGGAACTGTGATGCTTGAGAACAAAGGACTGTTTGACATTACAATCGACAAAGTAAGTGTTGACATGAACGTGGGCGAAGAGCGGCTCGGCGGTGCAGTTCTTGACGGAGGCGAAATCCCCGCAGGAAGTGAAGCAAGCTATCCTGTTGAGATCGGAATAGACTGGATACCCACGGCGCAAGCCGCGATAGATCTTTTGCAGTCCGACAAAGAGATTACTGTTGAAGGAAAAGCCAAGTTCGGAGTGCACGCACTGACATTTGAGAGAAAGGTTGACCTGACTGATTATTTATTACAGTTCACAACCATCAAAGTGAAAGAGAACCTGCCTAATGCAAAAGAAGCAGTAGAAAAAGTGAACCAGCAGTTAAAGGATATTTTCGGTCACTGAGGAATTTGCTAAACGCTGACCCCTATAATATGCAATAAAGTTCTGCCTGAAAGGATACTTTCCCCACAAAGCATCAAGATCGTCGGTCAGCACATTCCCAATAGTGTACTCTCCGCTTTTATTCTCATAGTAAGCAGTCCCGACAAATTCGCCATCAGGCTTAACCATTACACACTGGCCGTAATTGGTAAAGGGTGTGAAATAAATCGGGATGCAGCATTTCTGTATTTCCTCCCTGATTCTATTCTCGCTGACACCTTTCTGCGTCAAGCCCCTTCCTTTCTTGATAAGTGAAAAGATAGCAAGCTTTTGCACGCCCCAGTCCTTGCAGATTTTAGATACTTCGACAAGATTATCAATATTCTTTTCGATTGCTGCAAAACACAACACGACAGGAATGCCCAACCTGCTTGCAGTCTTCACTGCATTCTCAAGACGCGCAAAGGCCTGAGGGTTGTTTGCAATCGCGTTATGAGTTCCGGGCGTGCCATTAATTGACATCCTGACATTATCAATATACGGCTTGAATTTTTTCAGCCTTTCCTCGTCCAAAAGAAAACCATTTGTCGCAAGAGTCAC
The DNA here is from genome assembly GCA_019323255.1 of Candidatus Woesearchaeota archaeon. Classification (GTDB taxonomy): domain Archaea; phylum Nanobdellota; class Nanobdellia; order Woesearchaeales; family ARS49; genus JAHWHO01. The sequence goes on along the minus strand of JAHWHO010000055.1, from coordinate 6,736 downwards.
GACAATCCCCTTATCGTGAATATATTTAGCCAGTTCCAGCGCATCTTCCCTAAGAAGAGGCTCCCCGCCGCCAAAAGCGATTCTCTGCGTTCCATGCGCTGCGAGCTTATCAATTATCTTCTTCAAGTCTTCAGCAGAAAGCTCAGGCGTCGCTACAGACTCGGCGCAATAACAGCACTTAAGATTGCACCTTCTCGTAATCTGAAGTGTGACAGAGAAAAAACAATCAGGATCTTTTACATCGTACGTGTGGCTTGCACCATCGTATTTGAATTGCATAACGGGCGGAACACGCACTAAAATATAAATCTTAGCAATGATAAGAATATTAGCTCACCATACCTTCTTCAACAGGTGGCCATCGTCAAAAGAATATACAAGGGGACTCAACCGCCGTCCCCTTGACCCCCTGCGGGAATGCGGCGGACAGGTATACTCACTTAGTTCGTGACCTGTCCTTGCAGAGAAAGTACCAATGTTCTGAAGCTTCGCTTTATCTGAGAAAATAAAAAACTGCGGCGGACAGGATTCGAACCTGCGTAGGCACTAAGCCAACAGGGCCTAAACCTGTCCCGTTTGACCGCTCCGGCACCGCCGCATAAAACTCTAATCGCGACAGCTCATTTAAAAAAGTATCTGTAGAATTCAGTGCCCAACCTGGGAATCTCTTTTCTTCGCAGTTTTGCCGTAGCCGCAGCTTGCGCAAATGCCGCGGGACTTGTGGTAGGAACGGTTGCCGCATCGTCTGCAAACTATATGGGACCTTCCCTGTCCCTTCCTTCCCTGTGATCCTGTCCCGCCTGCTCCTTTCATTTACTCACCTATGCTGGGCTAATCAAAACAATAGTGTCGCCGCGGATGAATGCAGTGCCGAGCTTTCTCTTAACCTCGCCATCAACACGCTCTTCAACCTCGTCAAGCACAATATTAATGTGAATATCGAATGCGCGCAATACACCTGTATACTGCCTGCCATTCTTGCATTCTGCAATAACTTTCTTGTCACGAGCACGATTAAGTGCATCCAAAGGCCTTGCTTCCATTTTTCAGTACACCCCTGTAGTTTTCTCACGAAAAGGACTGGCGGGCATATATAAATGTTTTGATGTTAGAAGCCAAAGCTCTTACGACGCTTCTTTGCCCATTTAGGGTATATCCAAACACCGATGCCAATGATCGGGATCAGAAGTATGAGCAGCCACCACGGAAAAGAACTGCTTTCCAGCTCAGCAGTCTTCGCATCAGAATCAATTTTCTCTTTACCTGAGGACAGGCTCTGCTTTTTCTCTACTTTGAACGGCGTATCGTCACACTTGTTTCCAAGACCATCGTAATCAGAATCGTCCTGGGCCTTATTGGCAAGATGCGGGCAATTGTCTATAATATCCACTACACCATCCTCATCGAGATCCTGCGCGCGCAGAAAACGCAGCCTGCCGCCCGAGACAAACGCCGCAGCAAGATCAAACAAGGACGGCTGCTCACCGGGAATATCCAACAGAGCATACTTCTCGTTATTAATATCGTATGTAGCAAGCTTGCCGTCGGAAGAAAACATCACAAGATTCTCATAAATCGAAGGCGATTCACCTTTAAGGCCCGTCTTAATATAATCATTTGCGGCAACATCAAACACCACAATCTCGCCGTCTGATGAGAATACCGCAATATCCTCAGGAGAAACATCAGGCCGCGCTCCAGTCAAGCCTGTATCAAACACGCCCCGCTGAAAACTATAAACCCTGATGAAAGTATCATCGAGATCCCCGTCCATATCTTTATCGACGCCGAGTTCTGACTCAGCAGTCTCAAATACTATAAAGTCCTTTCCGACAGAAGGATAATCACCAATCGCCTTGGTATTAACAAGCTCCTCAGTCTCAAGATCATAATACAGGATAATATTGTCATTCAACAAGCCGTCATTGTCATAGTCAACGCCAAGATCAGACTCCTTTGCAGAGAACGCGACGGTGTTTGAGTAAACATCAGGATGCCGGCCAACGTGAATGTTTTTTGCTATCAAGTCTCTCACGTCGGCAAAACGCACCAAATCCTGCTCACCATTATTGTCCTGAAATACAATCTTATATGCAAAAAGGTGCGGGTAAGATCCTTCATCAACAACCCTCAAAGACTGTTCATCAATATTGAACAGCTTAATGTAGCCGTTCGATTCAAACACAAAATTATCAGCATAAAGCGAAGGATTGGAGCCCGGCTCGCCGGTTTCCATCATCAAGAAAGCTGAAGCAGGAGTAGATAATATCAACAACATCAACCACACCCTTTTCATAAACAGCTATTGTTATGTTTGAAAATATAAAGTTTTCGACCGAAACGTTTTTAAACACTTCAAAATCCACAAACGGAACATGGCAATAACCCATAAAGGAAGGCTCAAGAAAAAAGCCACAGGAGGCAGGTACTTTCCGCTTAAAGGAAAGAGACTTGGCGAGCTTGGCAGCGCTCCTACATTGACCAAGATAGGAGAGCAGAAAACAAAGACAGTAAGAGCCAACGGCGGAAGCCACAAGACCAGGATGCAGGTCGCAAAAGTAGCCAATATTCTAGATCCTAAAACAAAGAAGCACACAAAAGCAGAGATCAAAAATGTTGAAGAATGTGCAGCAAACAGGCACTTCGTAAGGCGTAATGTGCTAGTCAAGGGAGCCGTAATCAATACTTCTGCAGGAAAAGCAAGAGTCACATCAAGGCCCGGCCAGGATGGGACTGTTAATGCGGTTTTGATCGCATAATTTTTGTGTAGTAAATACACGAATCTATTGGCAAGTAACACCGCGTCCTGTTCTTAAACCTAACTGACTACGAGAAAAGAGTTAAATGCTTAGTCTCGACGGCAAAATGAAAGCCGGAGTCACTGGCAAATGGATATTAACGCGTTAAAAATTATTGCAAAGAATATATGTTCGGGGCTAAGAATGTTTAAATAGAAAACCAATCACTTGTGCTAGGAGCTGATAATGACCACAACATGTTGTGGTTTATGCTAAAAAGGGTGAAAGATGAGATGTCCATACTGCCTCAAAGATGAAACAAAAGTACTAGACAGCAGAGGCTCAGAAGACGCGATAAGAAGAAGGAGAGAATGTGAACAATGCAGCAAACGCTTCACCACATACGAACGCGTCGAGATAATGGACATTTCCGTCGTGAAAAAAGACGGCAAAGTTGAGACTTTCGACAGGGACAAGATCCTCAAGGGAGTGCAGAAAGCTTTTGAGAAAAGGCCTATCAAGCAGGAAAAGATCGACCAGATAGTTTCCTCGATAGAAGCAAGGATAAGAAATTCTGACAAGACCGAAATAAAAAGCAAAAAAATCGGCGCAATGGTCATGGAAGAACTGCAAAAGCACGACGAAGTAGCCTACATAAGGTTTGCGAGCGTCCATAAAAAATTCAGGGACGCAGACCAATTCGTAAAAGCCGTGAACAACCTAAAAACGGAGGCCTAGAATGACAACAAAACCTGAGTCTGAAATGCAAAGCTGGGACAACCCGCCTTTCGGAAACATACCGCTAACAGAAAACCAGAGAAAAGTCATCAAAGACAAGTACTTGAGAGACGATCCCGACCCTGAAACATGGCTGTGGGGCGTAGCAAAAAACATTGCATTGGCAGAGCTTCTATACCACCCTGAGGTCTCACGGGATTCACTGCTCGCAGGCGTCAAGTTCAAACAGGAATGGAAAGAAGTCAGGAATGGCGACACAAGCGAAATGCTCCTTCTCCACGCAGGCATACACAAATTCAGCGAGAAAGAAAACAACCATAAAAAATTCATACAGAACATGGCAACACTCGCAGAAAAATCGCCGAAAGCAAGAGAAGTAATGATCAAGTGGGCCAACAAGTTCTACGACATGCTCGCAAATTTTGATTTCCTGCCAAACTCGCCAACACTGATGAACGCAGGAAGAGAACTGCAGCAATTAAGCGCCTGTTATGTTCTTCCCGTCGAAGACAGTATTGAAGGCTGGGGCGACCTGATAAAAAATACAATGCTGATCCACAAAAGCGGCGGCGGAACAGGATTCTCAGGATGCAGGGTAAGACAAAAAGGCGCGCCGGTAAGAAGCACAAAAGGAATCGCAAGCGGCTCGATGTCACCATTCAACATGATCAACCATGCAACACAGGAAGTCAAGCAGGGAGGAACACGAAGAGGGGCAAACATGGGGATACTCCCGTACTGGCACCCCGACGTGTTTGACTTCATAAAAGCAAAAGTGGAAGAAGGCAAGCTAGAGAACTTTAACATAAGCGTAGCAGTAGACGACAAATTCATGACTGCCGTCGTAAATGACCAGGAATATGATCTGATCAATCCAAAGAACAAAGAAGTTGTCAGCACAGCAAACGCAAAAGAAGTCTTCGACATGATTTGCAACAATGCATGGAAAACAGGCGACCCGGGAATGATCTGGATCGACAGGATTAATGACAGCTTCTCGAACCCGACGCCAAAACTCGGAGAGGTAGAAAGCACCAACCCATGCGGCGAACAGCCATTGCTGCCATACGAGCCATGCAACCTCGGAAGCATAAACCTCGGGAAATTTGTCGTCATGGGCAAGATTGATTACTCAAGACTTGGCGAAGTCGTGAAACTGGCAGTCAGGTTCCTTGACAATGTCATAGACGTCAACAATTACCCGCTGCCAGAAATCGAGTACATGGCCAAAGGAAACAGACGAGTAGGGCTCGGGGTAATGGGCTGGGCAGAGATGCTTGCGCTATTGAACATACCCTATGACGGCGACGAAGCAGTCGAAAAAGCCGAAGAACTGATGAAATTCGTAAATGAAAAAACACTCGAAGCAAGCGAAGAACTTGCCGTCGAAAGAGGCGCATTTCCGTTCTTCAAAGACAGCATCTACGACGAGCTCGGCGAGTACCACAAAGAATGGGCAAAAGGAATACCAAGAAATGCCGCAAGGACAACAATCGCGCCAACAGGCACGATAGCAATCACGGCCGGACTGCAGGGCAGCGGAATTGAGCCGTTCTTCAGCATTGCATACACAAGATACAATGCAAAAGGAATCGACGCGATAAAAAAAGGAGAGACACCCGCGGACGGCGACGTATTCCACGAAATAAATCCGATATTCATGGCTGTGGCAAAGAAAAATAACTTCTTCGGACTTAAGCCTGAATTGCTCTGGAAAAAAATCGAGGACAACCACAACAGCGTGAGAGGAATCCCAGAAATTCCCGAGGATGTGCAAAGGATATTCTGCTCCGCGCACGATGTCGCAGTCGAGAAGCACATCAGGATGCAGGCTGCATTCCAGAAACATATCGACAATGCAGTCAGCAAGACAATAAACCTGCCAAATTCTGCGACCGTACAGGATGTAACTGAAACCTACATGAAAGCATGGAAGCTCGGCCTTAAAGGAATCACAGTATACAGGGACGGATGCAAAGCACACCAAGTGCTCAATATCAAGAAAGAAGAGAAAGAAAAGAAAAGGCTTGTAGACCTCGCGGAAGGAGTCAGCAGCATATACTACAAATTCGAAACGGGATACGGGCCTGTGCACGTGCATATAGACCACGCAGAAGGGCAGATACTCAGGATATTCACGAACACAACGCCGACAGGAACAGAAATTTCAGGATTGACGACCGCGCTCGGAATAATGATAAGCAAATTTATCGAGAACGGGGGAGACGCGAATGAAGTCAGGAAACACCTGAACAGCATCAAATCCGACAGAAGCTACGGGTTCGGACCGAAAAGGATCGAGAGCATCCCGCATGCGGTCTCTGTTGCACTTAGCAAGTTCCTGTCCCAGGCAGAAGGACTGCAGGGGCAGCAATTGCTGAGCACAATGATCAAGGAAGATAAAAAAATTGATGACGACCAGCACAAGCCGGGACACTGCCCGAAATGTTATAGTCCCAATATTGCGTTCTTATCAGGATGTTCCGGGCCGACGTGCTATGACTGCGGGTTTAGCGAGTGCAGTTAAATTTCTTTTTTCATTATGAACAAGACTGAAAGGATAATCAAAGGCATAGTTGCCGAGAAGAAGAAAGATCTGAAAGTAGTGGCGATACTGCTGTTCGGCAGCCATGCAAGGGGAACAGCGACGAAGGAGTCTGACATCGATATAGAAATAATCTACGAAGGCGGCAAATACTGCGATGTGACGACAAAGATAGAGGGCGTGAAAGTCGACTTCGAAACCTGGCCAAAGAAACAGCTCGAGAAAAGAGTTGAAGAGAAACCTTATACCTGTTATCCTTATTTGGAGGAAAAGATACTATATGACCCTCAAGGATTCGCAAGAGCACTGAAAATGAAAGTTGACGACTGGTTCAGGAAAAACCCCCGCGCGCTGAAGGTATGGAAAGACTGGACGAGAGGCTACCTGAAATCGAAGAAAGACATAGTAAAAAGCGACAAGCAAAAAGTGAAGGAATGTGAAGAATTCTACAAAGAGCTTGAGAAAGCGTTCGGCTAAGACCTGATTTTATCAAACTTCCACAGTTCATTCTCATGAACCTGGCAGACTTTGTAATACTCGTCTTCAAAAGTTCTTGGGAGCAGGTGAAAATGCAAATGGCTGACTTTGATATCGCTGTCCTTCAGAAACGGGCGAAAATTCTGCCTAATATCACAGCCTTCATACTTCTCAAGCCGGGTCTTCTGGAATTTTACAAGCATCAACCATATGGCTTCCCTTTCTTCAGGAGTAAGTT
>JAHWHO010000054.1 GCA_019323255.1 Candidatus Woesearchaeota archaeon | reverse complement strand
TCCTTAAACTGGTCTTCGCACAGGCCTTTGACAAGCCTGTTGAATTCTGTAATGATTTTCAGCAGTCTTTCTTGGATCTGCTCCGGAGTGAACATCATTTCTTTGATAAGTCTGTCAACTTTGTTTATGAAAAGAACCGGCTTAACTCTCTCCCTTACTGCCTGCTTGACTACAGTTTCTGTCTGCGGCATGATTCCTTCTGATGCGCATACAAGAAGTACTGTTCCGTCGACAGCTCTCATTGCTCTTGTTACATTGCCGCCGAAGTCGACGTGGCCCGGCGTCTCGATCAGGTCGATTAGGTATTCTGAGTCCTGGTACTTGTGGACCATGCTTACATTCGCTGCATCGACGGTCATCAGTCTTTCCTGCTCATCCGCGTGCTGCCAGGTTGCCATGCCTTTGCTAAGGTCGCCTGCAGCTTGTTCGCTCATGAATCCTGAAGCTGCAAGAAGGTTGTCCGTAAATGCGGTTTTTCCGTGGTGAATATGCGCGCTTGTAGCAATATTTCTAATTTTGTCCTGCTGTGTCATAATTCTGCGCATTCTTTCTGTCTTCGATTCTTGTGCCATTTTACTCCCCCTGTCTGTACAGCAAAGCCTCATCCACTCTCTGGTATGGTAATATTTCTTCGTCTTTGAACCAGATCTTTATTTCTCTTTTTGCAGTCTCTATGCTGTCCGAAGCGTGTATCAGGTTTTGTATTGGCCTGCCGCTTTCATCGCTTAGCTGATATGAGTCAAACGCGAGATCGCCCCTGATCGTGCCGGGCATAGCATTCATTGGCGCAGTTACGCCGACAAGCGCGCGCACTTTATCAATCGCTCCATGCCCCTCGATGCACATTGCAACAGAAGGGCTCATGCTGATGAAATCCATCAGCTGCTTGCGAATCCTCATGCCTATTTCTTTCTCGGAAGCCTTCAGCTCAATTCCTTTCTCTGCATATGATTTCTTGGATTTTCTGCCGACGTTCAGCATCCATTCCTCGTCATCTTTATAGTGCTTGCCGGCAAGGTCCTTGGAAGCGTGTATCAGCTTCATGCCGATAATCTTAAGTCCTGCACGTTCAAATCTTGAAATAATCTCTCCCACGAGTGCGCGCTGCACACCGTCGGGCTTGATAATCACCAATGTCTTTTCAGTAAGGTTCTTCATTTCTTTCCACCTCTGAACACTTCTGTCCACTTAAGATGTGCAGGGTTTCTTTTCAGTGTAAGCTTGTTCTTCCTGCACTTGCTTGAGCAAAAATAAAGAATAGTTCCGTCGTTTTTGACGAATCTTGTTCCTGTGCCTTTTTCAATTTCCTCTCCGCAGAAACTGCATTTCATTGGCCACCTCTGCCTGACTTGTTCAATGGCCTGGCTTCAATTTCGGTTTCTCTCAGCATCAATACATCGTCAATCTGGATTGGGCCTTTGACATTCCTTCTTAGGACCTTGTCTTTGTCCCGTCCTTCAAGCACTCTGCATCTTACTTGTATTGCTTCGCCTCTCGTGCCGGTCCTGCCTATTACTTCCTCGACTCTCGCCGGGAAAGCGTGGCTGAATCTTACGCCGGTTTCCTTGGATTCTTGTGCGTCTTTCTTTGCCATTTTTAGCCTTTGATCTCTTCAATCAGTTTTTTTGCTTCGCCTTCGTTTATGATTGCGACTGCCGTTGTTGGTACGCCTATTCCTGCTGCTGTGCCAAGCTCTTCTTTGCTTGCTACTTCTATGCAGGGAATGTCCTTTTCCTTTGCGAGTGCCGCAAAGTGCATTGTCAGTTCTGCAGGCTGGACGTCTTTTGCATACACGACTAATTTAGCCGTTCCTCTCTCGAGTGCTTTTGTTGCTTCATTGACTCCTTTCTTTATCTTTCCTGTATTTTTTGCTACTTCAACCGCTTCTAATGCTTTTTCAGTTACATCATCTGCCATTATATTTTCCTCCGAGAGAATGATCTTCCCTCATTCAGTCCTGTAAGGTCCTCAAAAATCAAAGATCTTTGGGATCCTTCGCTATAAGCTCAGGACTTCATCAATCATTGGTATTCTGCTGGGGATTGGGGTCATTTATAAGGCTTTTGGTTCTTCGAGAACTTTTTTATACTCTATAGTTGGTGTAATTCTGATGCAGATTCCTGAGAAATTCAAAGATCCTGTTGTTAACATAGCTTTGGATACTATCGAGAAGAAAAAGCAGGCTTTAATCTTCGTAAACACTAAGCGTTCTGCCGAGAAGGTTGCCGAAGAGATTGCAAAAAAGTACAAGAAGCCTACTCCTGCACTTATCGAGTTGTCCGATAAAATTCTTAGGGCGCTTTCGAGGCCGACAAAGCAGTGCGAGCGTCTTGCGTTCTGCGTCAGGAATGGTATTGCATTCCATCATGCAGGTCTTCATCCGAAGCAGAAGGATCTTGTTGAGAATGCATTCCGCTCAGGCAGCATTAAGATTATTGGCTGCACGCCCACTCTTGCCGCAGGCCTTGATCTTCCTGCATTTCGTGCTATTATCCGTGACGTGAAGCGGTATACGCCGCAGGGCTACACTCCTATTCCTGTTCTTGAGTTTCTTCAGATGGCAGGCAGGGCCGGCCGTCCAAACTACGATTCTTACGGCGAGGCAATTGTTATCTGCAATACAGAAGCTGAGAAAGAATTTGTAATTGACAAGTATATTCACGGCGTTCCCGAGGACATTTACAGCAAGCTTGCCGTCGAGCCCGTCTTAAGAACTTACTTGCTGTCGCTGGTCAGTTCAAGGCTAATCGGCTCAACTGCATCAGTTTTTGATTTTTTCAACAGGACTTTTTGGGCATTCCAGTATAAAGATGAATTCAAAATCAAAGCATTGATCGAAAAAGCGCTGAACCTTCTGATTAAATGGGAGTTTCTGACGACAACAGAGAATGGTTATCGTGCTACAAGCTTAGGCAGGCGTGTTGCTGAGCTTTATCTTGATCCGCTTACCGCGCATAATTTTATCAACGGTCTTAAGCGCGCAGGCTCAGTCTCATTAGCTGATTTCTCGTGGCTGCAGCTCGTGTGCTTTTCTTTGGAGATGCGTCCTTTAATCAGGGTGCGCCAGAAAGAATTCAACGAGTTTCTGGAAAAGGCGGCCGTGTTTGACGCGTCGTATCTTACGCTTGAGCCGAGTATGTTTGAGCCTGAATATCATGACTGGCTGGATTCTGTTAAGACCGCATTGATGCTGCAGGACTGGATCGACGAGAAAGACGAGGAATGGATTCTTGAAACTTATGACTCCCGTCCTGGTGAGACGCGGACTAAGCTTGACAATGCAAACTGGCTGCTCTATGGTTGTAATGAGCTTGCTAAGATTCTCGGAATGAAGGATCTGCTTTCAAAAATTACAAAAGTAAGATTGCGCTTGCGCTATGGTGTTAAGGAAGAACTGTTGCCATTAGTACGCTTCGAGAACATCGGCCGCGCGAGAGCGAGAAAGCTTTTCAGGGAAGGCATTAAGGACGTTAGGGATATCAAGAATGCACCTATCGAGAAGCTGAAAAGATTGCTCGGCGAGAAAGTTGCACTGTCCTTGAAGCAGCAGGTCGGCAAAGCTTTATAAGCCGTGATTTTTCTCTGTCAACCACTGCCCCTATAGTTTAGTGGATAGAATACGTGGTTGCGGTCCACGAGACCTGAGTTCGATTCTCAGTAGGGGCGTATTACTTTCCCGTCTCACATTTCTATACTATTTCTCCACTTTCAATATAAATACCAGAGTCTTCATATCCAGCATTATGACAAATACGCTCGAACTTTCGGATGTGTTGAAGCCGATCAGCAGGATCATCAGAGGCGAGTCTGCGCTTGAAGCAATAAGTTCAAGCACGCCTTTGAATTACAATGGAAAATACACTCCGCGCCCTAAAGATTGGGACAATGAAAATAGCAAGTATAGAGAAGCTGAAGAGTTTGAGAAAGTCGCAGATAAATTAAGAAATCATTATCCTGTACAGCATCCTGTAGGGCATGAGGAACGGGATTACAATGATCTTGGAAGCTATCTCGGATCATTAGGCACTGTTCAGGATTACTATAAAGAATCTGGCAAGATTCTAGGCGATTATCTCAATACGGAAGGTCGCGATTCTTATAATATTGTTGGTGTTGCCCAGAAAGAGCTCGGCAATGCAGTTGCCGCGGTTGCAATCTATGGCGACGATGCAGCTTTGGTCTTGAGCGAGGATTTCGAGAATGATCTTGATAAGATGGCCGCCCATTACCAACAAAAGGGCATCAATGTTTCCCGCAATGAAATGAAGAGACTAGCTTTGGATCACGAACAGGGCCACATGTATCAAAAAGGCATGGATTTCAAAAAGCTCGCGAAAGAATACGGCCTTGCAACAGAGGAGATGGCTGCTGAATACGACGTAGAAACTACTCTGAAAGGCTTCTATGAGCGCCAGGCACTAGCGGCAGGCAACCCAGAGGTAAATACTATGTACAAGAATCTCGCCGCAGTATGTGCCGACCGTGCAGCTAATGTTGAATCTAATTACAGCGGCCATGCTGACGCTGCCTGAGGAAATAAATATATACTTCGTGTCATAGCCAGCCATTATGGATTACTCTACTCTTGCAGAAGTGTACGAGCGGCTTGAATCTACGTCGAAAAGATTGGAGAAGACGCATATCCTGTCTGAGTTCCTAAAAGGTTCTGATGATCAGCTGCAGAATCTGATGGTGCTCGTGCAGGGGAAAGTTTTTCCTGCATGGGATTCAAGAGAGCTTGGGATTGCGCAGAAGCTGCTTGTTAAAGCAATATCTAAAGCGACTGGCGCCTCGCTCGATCAAATAGAGTCTTTGTGGAGGGAACTTGGAGATATCGGCGAGGTTGCTGAACAGCTGACAAAGACGAAATCACAGGTTACGCTTTTCTCGCAGAAACTCTCTGTCGACAAAGTCTTTTCTAACCTCCGCAAGCTTTCTTCTTTGGAAGGCCAGGGAACTATGGACCGGAAAACAGCTTTGGTTGCTGAGCTTCTCACTTCCGCTTCCCCGAGAGAAGCGAAATATATTATTCGCACTATTGTTGGCGCATTAAGAGTCGGTCTCGGCCAGGGAACAGTAAGGGACGCAATTGTCTGGGCTTTCACCGACGCTATCAGTTACGATCAGGAGAAGAATGATATTATTCTCGAGGACAGGGAAACCTATAATCGTTACGTCGAAGCAGTTCAGGAAGCTTTTGATGTTGCGAATGACTTTGGCCTTGTTGCAAAAACTGCAAGAGAACAGGGCATTGAAGGCCTGAGAATGATTCCTCTGACCGTCCACAAGCCCGTCAATGTGATGCTGTTTCAAAAAGCGAAGAGTATGGCAGAGGCTTTCGAGCGTGTCAAAGCGCCTGCCGCTGTTGAGTTCAAATACGACGGCTTCCGTCTGCAGATACATAAAGAAAAAGATAGAGTGCAATTATTCACGAGAAGGCTCGATAATGTTACTGCGCAGTTTCCGGACGTTGTGGATTGTGTAAAGAAATACGTGCTCGCTGATTCATGTATTCTCGATGCCGAGGCCGTAGGCTATAAGGGCGGCAAATATCTTCCTTTCCAGAACATCAGCCAGAGAATTAAAAGAAAATATGACATCCACAGGCTTGCAAAGGATTTTCCTGTCGAGATAAATGTTTTCGATATTCTCTACGTTAATGGTGAGAGCCTCCTGAAGATGCCTTTTTCCGAAAGAAGGGAAATCCTCGAGGCAAACATCAAATCCGTTCCATTTGAGTTCCGCCCGTCTGAGAAAATAATAACAGACGATCCTTCAGTTGCGCAAAAATTCTACGAGGAAAGCCTCGCATCCGGCAACGAGGGCATTATGATGAAAAATCTTGAAGGGATCTATAAGCCTGGTTCAAGGGTTGGCTTTGGCGTCAAGGTAAAGCCCGTCATGGAGACTCTTGATGTTGTTATCGTCGGTGCTGAATGGGGTGAAGGCAAGCGGGGTCAATGGCTCTCAAGCTTTATCGTCGCTGTCAGGGACGGGGATCAGTTCGTCGAGATTGGAAAAGTCGGGACAGGCATCAAGGAAAAAGCGGAGGAAGGCACGAGCTTCGGCGAACTGACTGAGCTTCTCCAGCCATTAATTATCAAGAAAGATGGAAAAGAAGTTCGGGTTACACCATCAATTGTTATTGAAGTGAACTACGAGGAGATCCAGGCCTCGCCAACATACTCTAGTGGCTTCGCATTAAGATTTCCCAGATTTGTGCGCTTAAGGGACGACCGTTCTGCCGAAAGTATTTCAACGCTTGCCGAGCTTAAGCAGTTTTATAAGGATCAGCGCGGAAGAAATGCCTAAAAATATATAAAGCTCTGTCTGCTCTTAGCTACAATGGATATCCTGGACTGTATCGCAACGAGGCGGAGCATACGGCGTTTCGCAGATCTTCCTGTAGAGTTTGAAAAGATCGGCAATATTCTCAATGCAGCAAGGGACGCGCCTAGTGCGGGCAATCTTCAGGACTGGAAGTTTATTCTTATTACTGAAAAAGATAAGATCAATATGATTTCTAAAGCCTGCTTTGAGCAGTTTTGGATTGCGAATGCTCCGCTTTGCATCATCGCATGCGTTGAGCCTGCAAAGACTAAGAGGTATTACGGCGACAAGGGAGATCACTTTAGTATTATGAACGGTTCTGCTGCCGTGCAGAACATGCTTCTCGCCATACACAATGAAGGTCTTGCTTCATGCTGGGTCGGCGCTTTTGAAGAAGCAATGCTTAGGAGAGAGCTTGGCATCCCTGAAGATATTATTATCATAGCGATTCTGCCCATTGGCTATCCTGATGAGCAGGTTCCAAAGCCGACACGGTTTACTCTTGAAGATGTAACGTATATTGAGAGATGGGGCAATAGGGTTAAGGACATGGCCGCATATATGGAGACTTATAGCGAGCATGTTCAGAAAGCCGTCAAGAAAGGCAAGCAATTGATTGAAAGCGTCGCAAGGAGACTTCAAAAATGACTAGTGAAATTGAGCTTTATAAAGAGCAAGTTAAAGTCTTTGATCTAGATGAACAGTTTCTAGGTATGAAAGATAAAACGGAATTCTACAAAGAAATAAGAAATGAATACAAGAAAAAAGGCAAGATCACAAAACAAGTACATACTCTGCGAATTTTTTTAATGAACTCTCACGGCGGGATATATCTCACTAAACGAAGTAAACTAAAGAAAGAAAATACCTTGCTGTACGATAAGACAATCGGCGCTCATATTAGAGGGGACGAATCAGAAGAATACACTTTGCTAAGAGAATCAGCAGAAGAGCTCGGTTTTCCTGCAGCAGTACTAAGCGAAACTGAGTTTGTATCTGCTATCACAGAAGCAGACCTTTATCTTATTGGAATTTTTAAAAGAATTGAAACCATTAATCGATTTATCGCCAAATACAAATATAAAGATGGCACATATTCTAATTTCCCACAGATCACAACAATCTATATCGGCATTTTTGATGGTCCAATTAAGTTCAAAGATGGAGAAACTTCGGGAGTAGAGATCTTTTATCCTGATGAAATTCTGGATGAACTCAAAAAATACCCTGAAAAATACACAGAAGATGTCAAAATACTTATACCGAAGTATTTGAACGAGTTCAAAAATATTCTTAAACTCATCAAGAAATTAAAAAAAACGAACCTTTCTCGACGATAAAAACCATAAATTTCTCTTGGAACTCTCCACTGGAAACATAGCACCATAACTTGAATATCGATATACAATCTTAAGAATATATATAAAGAAGAACAACATTCAAAGATTTGAATTTTAGCTTTGTTGGCGCAAAGCTGGGTTTGGATTACACGTTTTGGCGAACGTGCACAATTTTTGGCGTATACCAGTCGAAGCTGTTTATTCTCAATCTAATCTTCATGTTATTGGCGTAACACGAATCACAACTTCTGGGAGTAGTGTAAGCTCTCCGATATATAAGATTTTCCAGTTACTCTGGAGGAGCAAAAACCAAAAGGGGGGATGCGAAAGATGGATATGTTCATTCAAAACGCAAAAAAGGCTGAAGTTAATTACGTTGACCCAATGCAGGCCAACATCAAAGTTATCGGTTGCGGCGGGGCCGGCAACAATATGGTAAGCTGGCTGTATAAGCGCGGAATTCAGGGCGCCGAAATTATCGCCATTAACACCGACCAGCAACATCTGAAAGTTACTGAAGCTGATAAGAAATTTATCATAGGTAAAGAAGTCACTAAAGGACTTGGCTGCGGCGGGTTCCCGCAGAAAGGAGAAGAAGCAGCTCAGGAAAGCATTAACGAACTGAAAGAAACTCTGAAAGGCGGCGATATGGTTTTCGTCTGTGCAGGAATGGGCGGCGGTACAGGAACGGGCTCCGCACCGGTAGTTGCGCAGATCTGCAGGGACATGGGCGCGATTGTTATCGGCACAGTGACTATGCCATTCAAGATCGAAAGGGCAAGGATTGAGAAAGCAGAAATGGGTCTTGAAAGACTGAGAAAGCATTCTGATACAACTATTGTTATTGACAACAACAGGCTTGTCCAAATTGCAGGGAATCTCCCTATCCAGCAGGCCTTCTCTGTTGCTAATGAGCTTATCTCCACGATGATTAAAGGAATCGTCGAAACTATTGCTATGCCTTCATTGGTCAATCTTGATTTTGCTGATGTGAAAGCGATCATGACAAATGGAGGAGTTGCTGCTATTGGTGTCGGCAGCAGTGACACAACCAATAAGGTTGAAGAGGCAGTGAAAGGTGCACTTGAGAATCCGCTGTTGGATATTGATTACAATGGCGCAACTGGCGCGTTGATTCATATCTGCGGCGGCCCCGATATGACCCTGGAAGATATTAGCCGGGCCGGAGAGCTTGTCACTGAATGCATGGATGAGGACGCGAACGTGATTTGGGGCGCGAGAGTCCAGGAAGACATGAAAGGCAAGATTATGGTCATGACGATTATGACCGGAGTCAAGAGTGCTGCGCTGGTAGGCCAGGAAACGCCAACATTCCGCGTAACACCTGTAGACGAACTCGGCATCGAGATCATAAGATAACACCATTTGGTGTTTTTTCTTACCACCCCCCAAGACGCCCCTCGGAAGAGGGGTATCTTCTTTTTACAATGGAAATAGAATTCACAAAATTTACCGGGAGTATCCTTCTTGAGTTTCTTGCTATTCTTATCGCACTTGCTGTGGTATTATCCAGTCTGCTTTATTCCAAAAGGCCGAAGAAAGGCTCGCTTGAGCATCTCAGGCAGAGGGTGAAATCATACCTGAAAGGGTAAGCTTTTATAGAATATTTACACTCATATCTTCATGGAAATCAGAAAAGCGACTCTGGAAGATCTTCCGGCAATACAGCAGTTGAATTATCAATTATGTTTAATAGAAGCTGAGAATTATGATCCTACCGTTATTGCTGATTGGCCTTTGTCTAAGGCAGGCGCACGGTATTTTTCTGACAGGATTAAAAATGCATTTGCCGTGGTTGCTGAAGAAGACGGTCAAATTATAGGATATAGTGTAGGAGGACTCGATCAAGCTGAGACTTACAGGAATGTAGGCGTTTTAGGCATAGTGGAAAACACATACGTACAGCCCCAACACAGGCGTAAAGGAATAGGAACTAAGCTTTTTGAAGAATTCTTAAAATGGTGTAAAAAGAAAGGTGTTACTAGAATTAGACGTATAGCTTCCGCCGAGAATAAGGATGCAATCAAGCTTTATAGACGACAGGGCTTCAGCGATTATGAGGTCGTGCTTGAGAAAGACATATAGAAATCTTTATTTACTTCTAATTTTGCAGTCCAATTTATGCTTTACTTGATCGGACTTGGATTGTCTGATGCGAAAGACATCAGCGTTAAAGGCCTGGAGGCCGTGAAGAAGTGCAACGAGGTTTTTTTAGAAAGCTATACCTGCAAGCTTAATTGTGAAATCTCCGATCTTGAGAATATGTACGGCAAGAAAGTTAAGGCTGTTAACAGGGATTTTGTTGAGAATGCAGCCGAGCTTTTGAAAAAAGCCAAAAATGCAGATGTTGCCCTGCTTATCATCGGCGATCCCCTGTCTGCTACGACTCATTGGGATATTATGCAGAGGGCAAAGGAACAGAACATTGCTGTAGAAGTCATCCATAATGCGTCGATTTTCTCCGGCATTGCCGCGGCAGGATTGCAGTTGTACAAGTTCGGCAAGACTGCAAGCATTCCGCATACTAAAGATGGTTACAAGCCTGAAACGGCTTATGATTTGATTAAGGAAAACCAGAGTATTGGTGCACATACGCTCTGCCTGCTCGACACTCAGCCTGAGTTTATGACAGTGAATGAAGCGATTCAGATTCTTCTTGATATTGAATCAAGGCGCAAAGAAAAGATATTCACCGAAGACACTCTTTGCGTCGGCTGTGCAAGAATTGGCGCACAGGACCAGCTAATAAAAGCAGGCAAAGCGAAAGATTTGCTGAACTATGATTTCGGTGCGCCGGTCCATTGCCTTGTCATTCCGGGAAAACTTCACTTTGTCGAGGAAGAAGCGATCCAAAGGTTAAGTTTATAAACAATTATTGAGGACTGCTAACTGCAGTCCCGTCGTCTAGTGGTCAAGGATGTAGGCCTTTGGAGGCATTCGCTGAAGCTAATGCTGAAGAGAGCCTGAGACCGCGGTTCGAATCCGCGCGGGACTATGTGCGGAAGTAAAATCCGCGCGGCAAAAAATGGACACTTGGCTTAGTATGCGGAAAGAGTTATGGCATCAAATTAGTGCTTTTGGCGGAATAGCTCTGTCTGGCTTTGTTATTGTGTTCTCATATCTTATCGGGTACAAAGTTCTTGCAGTCCAGTTCTTGCTGGAAATCGTTCTGGCATTCACCATTGTCGGTCTTATCCGTTCTGTTTATTTTAGTAAAAGGCCTGACAACACCACGTACAAGAGCTGGCTTGGAAGGCTTGATGCTTCTTCATTCCCCAGCATGCACTGTGTCAGATCTTTTGGCCTTGGCACAGTGATCTCATTGAATTTCCCTACTCCTGCTATAATTCTTCTCGCTTTGCTTGTCTCTGTTGCAGTAGCAGTTTCCAGAGTTCACCTGAAGAGGCACCGTATCTCCGATGTTATTGCAGGCAGTATTCTTGGCATTCTCATCGGCTTCGCAAGCGTCTGGCTGACCCTAAGATTTATATAACAAATACTTGTTTTTTCTACAATACAGCCCTGTCGTATAGCGGTCAAGTATACCGGACTCTGGATCCGGTGACCTCGGTTCGAATCCGAGCAGGGCTATTTTTCTTACTTGCTTAAGAAGATTAAAAAATAATAAAAAATTGGATTGAAAAAACTATTTCTTCTTAACCAATCTATACACCCCATAGATGATTCCTATCGCGACTGCATACGGCAGCACTAGGAATATCAGGTACAGTAAGCTGTTTATGCTGCTTACCAAAGCGCCAATTAGCTCAGATAGTTTGACAAATACAATGTCCACATAGCCTGACTCTTTTTCCGTAATCGTTACACTTATCGTGGAGTATTCTACTTTCTGGTCCATCCTGTTGACGCTCTGTTCTAAGTACTTGATCGTTCTCTCGAGGTCAAAGATTCTGTCTGCAAGGTTGATTTTATCTTCCGCCCTGTCTGCTTCGTCAAGCATTGCTTTGTACCGGTCAAGCCTGGCTTTCTCGGCCTCAAGCTCCACAGAAGTATCTGTATATCTCGCAGTTATGTCCTGCGCATTTTCCCAGAATGACTGGATTTCGCCTATCTCTTTTAGCTGTGACAGCACAGAGTTGTACTTATCTACTTCAACCCTTATCTCATAACTGCCTTGCTTGTAGTCTCTTTTGCCATATGTATTGATGTTTTCGTTAAGCAGGAAAGAGTCGCTTGAGCTCACGATAGTTCTTAGTTTCTGGTCCGCCTCCGCAAAATCTCCGCGGTCCACTTCCGTTGACAATGTCGCCGTTTTTGTTATCTTTCTTTCTTCGATTTCCGGTGCAAAGCCTTCGTCATAATAGGGCGCAGGCGCCATCCCTCCGTATGCGCGGCTTACGGCCATTTCTTTCATGTCCGCTTGCGGCATGACGAGGCCCATCTTGCCTCCTATATCTGCTCCGCTTACAAAAAACAATGCAACTGCAAAAAGCAGGATGATCAGCCAGTTTTCCTTGATTTTCTTGAATTGGTTTTTTAGTGTCATTTTGCCACCTCAGGGGGTAATAAGCAGGGGATATTATTATTCTATTCGTTTTTGTAAGGGCTTTGCCTCAGCACCAGGAATACGCTTATATATCTAAAGCGCTTATTCATCCTCATGCCGCTCTCTAAACCTCAGGAGTTCATTCTTTTTCTTTTGGGCAAGTGCTACGATCATGTAAGCCATAAGATTTCCGATCCTTTAGAGGTTGGAATGCGAAAGTGTGACTTTATCGCACTGGCTAAAGCTGCGGGTTTGGTTGATAAAAGCGACCGGGCAATGTACAAGAATCTTGAGCTTCTGCAAAAAACCAGGCATATAGACTATCGCAATAATCTTCTCTCTTTAACGAAAAAAGGCCGCAATCATTACAGCAGGACTTCCAACAAAGTTGATCCTTATATCAATCTCGCTGTGGCTTTAAGCTCTAAAGATGTTCTTAAGTTTGCGAAAAGAAACCAGTTGAGATTCAGGAATTAATCTTCTTCATATCTGCAGAATCCGCCCATGACCTGGAAATCCTCCTGCCATACTTCCATTCCAAGAAGCGGGATTTGAGTATCCGGTTCTAGCGTAACTGTCATGTTTTCTATTTTGAACTCGACGGACTCTTCAAGGAATCTTAATGCTTCTGCGCCAATCGACCCGTTTCCAAGATTGAAAAGCTCTTCTCTGCCATTATCTGAGACAAACTTGCATGATTTCTTCACGCCTGATTGCATGCAGAGGCTTACGCCGTATGTAGTTCTTATGCATTTTTGGAATGAGCCGCAGTTTAGGTATGTGCAGCAGTTATCTCTTGCTATGCATTTTCCCTGCTCTTCGCAGTATTTGTAGCCGTCCGAGCATTCGCATTTTCCTTCTGTGAAAACTTCGCCGTAGCTGCACTCTTCAGTTACTTTGCATTTGTTGTCTACGCATTCCCCCTCTGAGCAGTCTGCATCTTTGCAGCACCCGCTTTCAGCTATGCAGTCTGTTCCGCATTTTTTCTGTCCTGCAGGGCATACGCACTTGCCCTCCTCACAGATTGTCGGTGCAGCGCATTTTATCTTATCACACGACAAAGGTTCCTGAACGGTTTTATTTACATCGCCGATAGGCTCTGTTCGAATCTCCGCACTGCATGCAGTAAGAAGAAATAATACAAAAACCTGGAATAATAGCCCCCTCATCGGGTACTACTCCGAAGTCGTTCTATAAAAAGTTTACTCTGCATAGATCTTCGCTCGTTCAGGATCATACTTCCAGTCAAGCGGCAGTTTCTTGCTTTCCTTGTAATACTTTGCAAGCCTTTTGATCTTGCTCTCAGTCCTTTGAAGCCCTCTCTTGGCAGTCATGTCCTGCTTGTTAGGCTCCATGTGTTTTCGGATTGCAAGCGCCCTTCTGATCAATGACAGCAGGTCTTCAGGAAGTTCTGTCGTGAGCTTTTTCTCTGCACGAATTTTTGCTATGCTCTTGCCTGTGAGCAGTTTTACGTTTGGCACGCCGTAGCTGTCCCGTAGTATTGTCCCTATCTCACTGGATGAGTGCCCTTCTTTCGCGAGCTTGCCTATCAGAAGTTCAATCTCATTGCCTTTGTACCTTACCCAGGTAGGCTTTTGTAGTTCGAGCGGGGGATGGCTTCTTGATTTGCCTTTCTTCCTCGCATGCATTCTTGCCATAGTTATCCTCCGTCCAAGAAAAGCTTTCGCCGGTACGAACAAGCCTAGACCGATTCGCCCCTTGAACAGTATTTCGCAAAACTGGCTATTTATAAACTTTACGGAAGAAAAAGATAATCATGCACCTCTTTAGGACAATTCGAGAAAATTTACAAAACAGTTCTTATATCGTCGATTTTATTTGCTATTTCCTGGCCTTTCTTTGTCAGCGTCAGGAGCTTCAGCCTGCCCTGTTTGTCAAAACTTATCAGGCCTTCCTTTTGCATTTGCTGCAGAATCTTAACTACATGCGAGTACGTGCAGTCAATATTTTTTGCCAAGCTGCTAGCATAGACTTCACTCTTAGCGTTGCGTAACTCGACCAGCATCATCGCGGGTTTCTCTCGAAAAAATACATTGAATATCTCTTTGTTTTTCATCACATACACCACCCCGGCAGAAACATTGTGATGCAATATATATTTAAATGTTTCCTATTTTTCGCTCAAGAATAGTAAAAACTTAGTTCCCTCCGAACAGTGTCGAAAATCCGGCGTTTATGCTTTCGTAAATGTTTTAAAAATATCGTGCTCTGCTATATTAATGATTTTTTCTCATGATCAGATGCGCAAGGGCCAGGAAGAATTAGTTGCCTTGATAGTCAAGTCGCTGGAGGAAAAGAAGAATGTTCTTGCGCATGCGCCAACAGGACTTGGCAAAACCGCTGCTGCTTTGTGTCCCGCGCTTGATCTTGCTTTGAAACGGGACCTTTTTGTTGTTTTTCTGACTTCGCGCCATACCCAGCACAGGATAGTGCTGTCTACTTTGGCAAGGCTAAAGCAGAAATGCGATCAGACTTTTTCATGCGCAAGCATCATTGGGAAAAAATGGATGTGCGCCCAGCCCTATACTGACACCATGCCCTCTTCCGATTTCGCGGAATACTGTAAGAATTTGGTTGAAAAAGGCACTTGTGAATTCTTCACAAACACGAAAAGCAAAATTAAGACCAGGCCCTTGCTCGAGGATCTGAAAAGGGCAGGCCCGCTTTCCGCGGAGGAAGTTATTGACAGGGCCAGGGATGAAAATATGTGCCCGTATGAAATTTCGATGATGCTCGCAGAGGACGCAAAAGTGATTATTGCGGATTAATACTATATCTTCAATCCGAGAATTCGCGAGGTGCTGTTGAACAAGATCAGGAAATCCTTGGAGCAGGCGATTATTATTGTCGATGAAGCGCACAATCTTCCTAACAGGATAAGGGAGCTGATGACGTCAAGATTATCTGCGAAAGTTATGGGCTGGGCGGTAAAGGAAGCGCGTAAGTTCAATCTTGAGCTGCCTGTTCTCGAACAGCTCGAGCATAATCTTGTTGCTGCAGCGAAGAACGTTGAAAGTGAGAAGCTGGTTGATGCAGATGATCTCCTTCTTGCATTTGAGGATCCGATTGATGATATTATATCTGAGCTTGAGCTTGCAGGCGATACTGTGCGCGCTTCTCAAAAAAGAAGTTTCATCGGCTCAGTTGCGCGTTTCCTCGAAAACTGGATTCAGAAGGGGGATGGTTTTGCAAGGATTATCGCCAGAACGAAGGACGGCATAACTGCAAGCGTGATTTGCCTTGATCCTGCGAATCTTTCTGCTGATGTTTTTTCTGTCTGCCACTCCAGCATTCTTATGTCCGGCACGCTGAGTCCTGTGACAATGTATCGTGATTTGCTGGGTGTTGCAAAGCCTGTTGCAAAAGTTTTTCCTTCGCCCTTTCCTCCAAAAAACAGGCTCTGCCTTATCGTGCCGAAAACAACAACGAAGTACAGCATGAGAACTGATGCACAGTTTGATGATATTGCTGCTACCTGTGCCGATCTCGCGAACAGCATTCCTGGCTGTGTTATGCTTTTTTTCCCGAGTTATTACATTCGTGACAGGATCGCCCAGCAGTTTATCGAGAAATATGATAAGACGGTTTTTCAGGAGTTTCCTAAAATGAGCAAGTCCGACAAGCAGGAGCTTCTTGATCGTTTTTCTGATTACAAGGATTCTGGCGCCGCTCTGCTTGCTGTCACTTCAGGAAGTTTTGGCGAGGGTGTTGACCTGCCGGGTGTGCTTAAGGGCGTGATTGTTGCAGGTCTTCCTCTCGATCGCCCGTCTTTGGAAACAAAAGAACTGATCGCATATTATGACAAGAAATACGGCAAGGGCTGGGACTATGGTTACATTCTTCCCGCGATGACGAAATGCATCCAGAATGCAGGCAGATGCGTTCGCTCAGAGAAAGATAAGGGCGCGATAATTTTTGTCGACGAGAGATATGCATGGCCAAGGTATAAGGATAGCTTCCCGCCTGAATGGAATGCTGTTGTTACAAAAGAATATAAAGAAAGAATAAGAGATTTCTTTACAGCCCGCTGATCTTTCCGTCTCTTGTCACCATAACATCTTTCTTGTGATCTGGCATATCCGGCTTCTCAGAATACACTCCGCAGTAATATTCAATATGTGCAGTCCAGCCATCCGCCGATTCCTCGAGGGTAATCGTCTCAGGCACTAGCTGCCCATTCTCGTATTTTCCGCAGCCGTCAGGGATTTTTCTCCATTTTGCGTCGAATGCATCAAGCACTGCTTGTTTCGCTTCCTGCCAGGTAGTAATCTGTTTCATCTCAACTGTAGGGCTTGCTTCTGCTTCCCCCGTTCCTGCTTGTACGCAGATGCATTCTCCAACATTAGGATCAAATATGCTGAACTTGCCTATTCCGCACTGTACTGCCGCGCATTGCCTTTGTGTGTCCGTAGGCTCGCAACTGCATTGCGCTGTTGCTGAAGTATAGACTGCAATTTTTGCAAAGTCGCATTTGAGCAGTTTCTGGCAGCACTCCGCCCTTTGATAGACAGGCTCACCTGTGCATTCTCCCTCAACAATTTCTGCAGGGCACTCTCCTCTGTAGTACGCCCATTCATCGCATTCTGTTCCGTCAGGAAACGTGCATACGCCATATTGG
>JAHWHO010000053.1 GCA_019323255.1 Candidatus Woesearchaeota archaeon | reverse complement strand
GGTGACGACAGCAGGACATACTGGTGGTTCAGAATAGGTCAAAATCAAAAAGCAGATCTTACTTACAGAAGTGGTAGCGGAGGCAATGGAGGTGTGCAAAGTAATGCCAGCTTAGGTTCTGGCGAATGGGCATACATTTGTGCATCATATGACAGCAGCGATAGTGGCAATGAATTGAAAATCTATATCAATGGAACTTTTGATTCACAGGCGGCTGAGGCAGGCAGCCTAAATGATCCCCTGACTGAAACCAGAATAGGAAGCTTCCAAAGCTCGGTGCAATTTATGGATGGAGTTATTGACGAGCTAACTATGCAAACTACAGTCAGAAACTCTTCTTTCATCAACCAAACGTACCAGAATGCTCTCGGAACAACAGGATTCGGAGCGCCTCTTGTAAAAGAAAGCAAAGCGGCTCCTACGTCCACACCAGCATACATGAACTATAACAATGTCGGAAACTTTACTGCCTTGGGAAACATAATCGCAACCTATTTCATAGGCGATGGCAGCTTATTGACTGGGATATTTGATACCTGGTGGCCTTTGAAGAGCGGCGGCTATCTGGTCAATGACTCTAACCAGCTCGACATTGATGAATCCAAACTGAATGAAACCATTGATGCAAGAAATAGACCGAATTATGACAGCGGCTGGGTGTCTGTATCTCAGAACGAGTTTAAACAAGTCACCCATAATCTTGGCGGTGATATAGAGGACTATGTTGTTGATGTGACGGCAAAGAATAATGATACCGGCATAAATAATTTATATACGGGGCTAGATAAAGATAATTCAGGTAATGTTAAAGGTTGGTATTATCTTAATTTGACTTCGACCGGAATTACACTGTACAGAGCCGCAAACGATATTAGAGCGCCAGAGTTAAGAGTAAGAATCTGGAAATATTAAGACGCGCGATTTTCGCGCGGCCCTTTATGGGCTCGGTGTACCATAAAACCAAGCAGGATTAGGGCGCCTGCGCAGAGCAAGTAAAATGTAGCTTTTAGGATGCCTTCTGAGTTGTTTGTTTGTTTTGTTGGTGGGATGTATTCGACGGGTGCGGATACTGGTTCTGGTGGTGGCATGGTTACTTTGCTTGGTTGTTCGACGTGGACTTTAGGTGCTTCTACTTTTTCTGGAAAACTTGGCATGGGTGCTGGAAGTTCTGTTGTGGTTGCCTGGCTTTGTGTTGAGGTGCTTGTGCTGGAGCTTGCGCTGCCGGAGCTGCTTCCTCCGCCTCCTGGTGTTGCTGGTTTTGGTCTTGGTGTAATTGCGTAGCCTGAGAATGCGCGGAAGGTGGAAAATATTGCGCGGAGTCCTCTGACGGCGGTGTAAGTACTTACTTTAGATCCGGCTGCGAGAATAGCATTCCTTGACTGAGGGAAGCCATTGAGTTTGAATACGTTAAACCCATACTTGCTTGCACCACTCAATGTTATGTTCGCGGAAGCATTAAATGCAGAGGCTAAGGTGTTGGATGAGTTCAAGCTTACAAAGCTCGAGTTGAGAAGCAAGTTCCAAGTTGTCGCAAGAGTACCACTAACATTCACAAGCCTCGGATAAACAATCTTGCCGGTCAAAGCTGAGGAGCCAATCGTGAAATTGGTCAGATTAGCGGAAACATTCTGCAAGGCCACATAAGTGGACATATTCTGCTTGTAGAATGAAACATTCTCAAAAACAACACCAGACATCTGCACTCTCGGTTCAGATAACTTAACAACACGCCACTCAGACTGAAATAGTCCTGGAATATCATCACGCCCTCCGACGACATAGTAACCTTCCTGGTCAACTGCCACCGATAAAGCCCAATTATCGCCCATTGCGGGAATTTGAGTCCAGTTCCATAAAATATTGCCATTCCGGTCAAGCTTAACAAGTCTCAAAATAGGAAAGCCAGCTATATTGTATCCGGAAAGAATATAGTTACCATCCTGGTCCACCGCAATAGAATCTACTCTGCCCGTCTGGCCGCCGCCAAAATCTATTGTCCTGTTCCATACGAAAGAACCATTTGGAGTAATTTCCGCAGTCGCCCATAGCGTATTTGCAACGCCGCCAAGTACGTAATTGCCCGCGTTATTGATCGCAATAGAATAGCAGACATCGCTTCCTCCTGAAACATCCCATGTCCAGTTCCATATGGTGTTTCCTGAACTGTCAACCTTAACAACACGCCATTCATTTGCATCATAGCCTGCAAAAATATAGTTATTTTTTTGGTCAACGGCAATGGCATGTATCTTGTCAGTAGCACCGGAAGGGTCTTGAGACCAGTTCCATATCTCCTCGCCAGAGGATCCATTAAGCTTAACTGCGCGCAGCTGCTTATTGCCTACTGAATTCTCATCCCCTACGACTATATAATTTCCATCCTGATCAACAGCAATTCCCAACACCTGGCCGAGGCTTGCAGAAAAATTTGAACTCCAGTTCCACAGCATATAGCCATCGTTACTAAGCTTAACGACACGCCAATCGGGTGTTGTAATCGAGTCATCGCCTGCAAAAACATAATTGCCATCTTGATCCACGGCAGTAAATACGAGATCATCTGAGCCTGCAGAAATGTCCCAACTCCAATTCCATAAAAGATTGCCATTCCTATCCATCTTAGCAACGCGCCACTCCAAATTGCCAGGAATTTGATCCCATCCGCCAAGAATATAATATCCTTCCTGGTCGACGGCAAGAGAAGTTATCGAGTCTTGGCTGCTGGATACGTCCCAGGTCCAGTTCCAAACTGTGATTGGACTGGCAGCGGCATTGGTAGAAAGAACATTAGCACCCAAACCGAAATTCTCGAAAATACAGTTCCGCACTACAGAACCATTCTTAGTGCTTAATACCGCCGTGCTTAGTCCATTTCCTGTGATTGTGGAACCATTGCAGTCTAGGATAAAGGAGCCATTAAAAATGAAGACTGGAAAAGTTACATTAGTGCTGAACTCGCTGGTACATAATGTTACATTGTCTATGATGAGAAAGGAATTATCGCTAATATTATACAGCTTGCCTGCCCAGGTAGATGAATTACTCAAATCAACACAAGCACCTGCCATAGGGTTCAGGATAGGGATATCAACTACTGTCTGATTAGTCAGGTTTTCAGTTTCGTTTCCTGCAGTTTCATTATAAGTAGAAAATCCAGTGATTCCTCTTGGCTGAATGCTTAAGATAAATGCCACAAGGACTATCAGGATCAATCCAGCAATAACTTGTCTAATAAACATAATAACTCTCCATTTACAGTTAATGTTACTTCTTTGCCTTTTTGTGGTGCCAGTATGCCATGAAGGCCAGTAGGATTAAAGCGCCAATACAGAGCAAGTAAAATGTAGCTTTCAGGATGCCTTCTGAGTTGTCTGTTTGTTTTACTGGTGGAACGTACTTGACTGGTGCGGATACTGGTTCAGGAGGGGACATAGTTACTTTGCTTGGCTGTTCGACGTGGACTTTTTTCGGAGCTTCTGGTTGAGGCGCTGGTTCGGGTGCTTTGGTTGGTGTCTTGACTGTTTCCTGCTGCGTTGTTTGTTGTGTCGTTGTGGTACTTGTGCTTGTACTGGAGCTTGCGCCGCCTGAGCTGCTTCCTCCGCCTCCTGGTGTTGCTGGTTTTGGTCTTGCATTTACGGCATAACCTGAGAATGCGTTGAATGTAGGGAATGTTGCACGGAGCCCAGTAACTGTAGTGTAAGTGCCTACGTTAGACCCCGTCGCAAGAATAGCATTCCTTGACTGAGGGAAACCATTGAGCTTAAACACATTAAACCCGTACTTGCTAGCCCCGCTGACAGTTATGTTAGCAGATGCGTTGAATGCTGAGGCCAGAGTGTTGGATGAGTTCAGGCTCACAAAGCTGGAATTAAGAAGCAAATTCCACGTTGTCGCGAGAGTGCCACTAACATTCACAAGCCTTGAATAAACAATCTTTCCAGCTAGCGTTGAATAGCCAATTGTGAAATTAGTCAAGTTGGCAGAAGCATTCGGTAAAGCCACATAAGTGGACTTGTTCGTTTTGTAGAATGAAACGTTTTCGAAAACAACGCCGGACATCTGCACCCTGGGTTCAGTAAGCTTAACAACACGCCACTCAGACTGGAAGAAACCAGGAATATCGTCACGACCACCAATAAGATAATAACCATCCTGATCAACAGCAACTGCGGCAGGCTGCTCTGATCCCACTGATGGCCGTTGAGTCCAGTTCCATAAAACACTGCCTGAACTGTTTAGTTTAACAGCACGCCATTCAGGAATCCCGCCAGCTTGATCATAACCTCCAAGGAAATAATTATTCTCTTGATCAACAGCGACACCGGTTATTGTATCATCTGAATTGGTAGCATTTTGCGTAAAGTTCCATAACATAGAACTATTACGTGCAAGTTTCACAGCCTGCCATTCGTAGTCTCCGCCGCCGCCTCGCGCTACTCCGCCTATGAGGTAGTCGCCTTCATGGTCAACAGCAATAGCAAGCGCTTCGTCTCCACCTACAAGGAAATCCTGTGTCCAGTTCCAGATAGTATTACCTGAACTGTCGATCTTTACAACACGCCATTCTGTGCCGCCAGTTGAATCAGCTCCTGCAGCGATATAATTATTCTGCTGATCGACTGCAATAGCATAAATCCTGTCTGTTCCCCCTGTGGGGTTTTGTGTCCAGTTCCATATAGTATTGCCTGCGCTGTCAATCTTCACTGCGCGCATCTCGGCATTGCCCGTAACTCTATCAATGCCTACTGCAACATAATTTCCATCCATGTCTACAGCTATTCCAAATGCCTGATCAATGCCGCCTGAAGGGTTTTGTGTCCAGTTCCAGATTATAGAGCCATTAGGCGCAAACTTTTCGACACGCCAGCCAAAATTACCCGTAGAATTTTCATGACCCGCAACAATATAATTTCCGTCCTGATCAACAGCAACAGCCGTAGCTTGGCCGCTATTTGCTGAAAAATTATTTGAATAATTCCATAAGGTGTTACCATTCCTGTCGATCTTTACAACACGCCATCCAATCTCGCCGCCACCATTGACTCTATCCCTGCCTACAGCGACATAATAACCTTCCTGGTCAACAGCAAGTGCGTTTATTGAGTCAGCAATTCCAGGGGCAGGGTCCTGAGTCCAGTTCCAGACATCGAGGGGGGAGGCTGCAGCATTAGTTGAAAGAACATTAGCACCTAAGCCGAAATTCTGGAATACACAGTTCTGTACTTTTGACCCGTTCTTAGTGCTTAGCACAGCAGCGCCTAAACCGCCACCGATAAATGTGGAATCATTACAGTCGAGGGTAAACGAGCCGTTGAAAATGAACAGCGGGAAAGTAGTATTAGTATAGAATGTAGCGGTGCATAGTGTCACATTATCCTGGATGATGAACGAGTTATTGCTAACATTATATAGCTTACCTGCCCACGTAGATGAGTTGCTAAGATCAGTACAAGCGCCAGCCAAAGGCTCTAAAATTGGCGGAGTATCATTCCCCACAGTCTCATTATAAGTAGAATAGCCAGTTATACCTCTTGGCTGAATACTTAGGATAAACGCTACAAGAACGACTAAAACTAGTCCCGCGATGATTCGTTTTATAAGCATAACTTGCACCTCTTTGCGATAGGGAAAAAAGAAGGCAGTTTTATAAAGATTACGCTTGAAATTTGTGCATCTAAATAAGCAATTCTGGAGCTTTTGAGCTTTAATTGAGGCGAATAGTACAAAACCGCAACATTTATAAATAACCTATAAGGAAACAGAGCTAAACCCGAGTTCCAAACGGAGCGACGCTAGGGAAATTGAACTCTAGTTCTCGGGAAAAAACAAAATGGCAAAAGACGAAAACTTCAGACACCTTGTGAGAATCGGGGCGAGCGACCATAAAGGAGAAAGACCGATAGTGCCCGCGCTAAAAGATATCAAAGGAGTAGGAATGCCATTGGCACATGCGATATGCAAGGTAACGAAAATACCACTTTCAAAAAGAGTAGGAGACTTGTCAGAATCAGAAGTTGAGAAGATTGAGGACGTTATCAAAACGCCGCTTTCGTATGGTATACCAACATGGATGCTCAACAGAAAAAGAGACCCTGAAACAGGAGAGGACAAACACCTGATTGCAAACGAACTTGCATTTGCAAAAGAACAGGACATCAAGCTTCTAAGAAAAATCAAATGCTACAGAGGAATAAGACACGCAAACAGGCTGCCATGCAGAGGCCAAAGAACGAGAAGCAATTTCAGGCCAAACAAGGGCAAGGTCCAAAGTGTCAAGCGAAAAGCTGCCAAAGGAGCAAGTAAAGGAGCCGGCAAAGGAGGGAAGAAGTAAATGGGCGACCCAAGAAGAGTGAGGAAGAAGTACTCAGGACCCGGACATCCCTGGCAGAAAGCAAGACTTGAGGAAGAAAAATCCATAAAATATGATTTCGGACTGGTAAATAAAAAGGAAATCTACAAGGCGACAAGCCTCATCAAGAGCTTCGCAAACCAGGCTAAGAAGCTAATCGCTTCAAGAACGGAGCAGTCAGAAAAAGAGTCAGAACTCCTTATCAAAAGACTATCCCGGCTGGGTTTATTGTCTGTCGATGCAAAACTCGACGATGTGCTGAGCCTTAAAATCAGAGATCTGCTTGAGAGAAGGCTGCAAACCCTGCTGGTAAGAAAAGGACTTGCAAGATCTTCAAAACAGGCAAGGCAATTCATAACACACAGGCATGTAATCATAGCAGACAAAGTCATAGATGTTCCGGGATATATTGTGCCCGTGAGCGAGGAATCAACAATAAGATTCTCAGAAGCATCTACACTTGCAAATGAAGAGCACCCTGAAAGAAGACCGATAGAAAAGAAGGAAGTGAAAAAAGAGAAGGCCGAGAAGAAGCCAGGGAAGAAACCAGTGAAGAAGATACAGAAGAAGGTCGAGAAAAAAACTCCCGAGAAGAAAGAGGTTAAGAAATGAAACGAAAAGACGGCGGAAGGATGAGAGAAGGACTCGACAGGTCTCTGCGCTGGGGAGTAGTTCATATTTATGCTTCATACAATGACACGATAATTCATGTAACAGACATAACAGGGACAGAAACACTCGCGCTGACAAGCGGCGGAATGATGGTTAAAACATCAAGGCTTGAGAGCAGCCCGACAGCGGCGATGATGGCTGCAAAAAGAGCAGCAGAAACAGCCAAAGAAAAAGGAATAACAGGACTGCATGTGCGAGTAAGAGCGCCAGGTGGGCACAATGGACCGCATAACCCAGGACCTGGAGCTCAGGCAGCAATCAGAGCTTTGAGCAGGATGGGCCTGAGGATAGGCATAATTGAGGATGTTACTCCTGTTCCCCACGGAGGATGCAGGAAGAAAGGCGGCAAAAGAGGTAGAAGAGTATGATAACTCTGCTAAATAAGGATAAGAAAACAGGAAGGATGACCTTCTCTATGAAAAAAACTAATCCTGCGTTCGCAAATGCGCTAAGGCGAACGATGATAGACACAGTCCCAACGATGGCTGTAGAAACAGTAGAGTTTGTCAAGAACAGCAGCGCCTTATACGACGAAGTCCTCGCTAACAGGATAGGACTGATCCCAATCAAAACAGACCTAAAAGGATACAATTTCTGGAAAGAAGGCGATCCTGAAGACGATCCAAGAAGCACGCTAAAGCTGACGCTCAAAGCAAAAGGGCCTTGCATGGTGTACGCAGAAGAACTGCAAAGCAAGGACCCAAAAGTCAAGCCGGCAATAGCAAAAATCCCAATCGTACAATTACTCAAAGGCCAAGAACTCGAGCTAATCGCAACAGCAAGACTTGGCAGAGGAAAAACACACGTAAAGCACTCGCCTGCACTGGTATGGTATACATACAAACCAACAGTCAAAGTAAACAACACAGCAGATGTTGAGAAATACAAGGACAAGTATCCGCCGCAAGTGTTCAAGAACGGCAAGATCGACGCGAAAGCAATCGAAGAACTTGGACTCATAGAAGCGTGCGACGGAGTCAATGAAGACATAGTCAAGATTGAGAGAGACGATACAGAGATCATATTCAACATAGAACCATGGGGACAACTAACCCCTGCACAAATACTCTCAGCAGCGGCAGACGAGTTAACTGCAAAGCTAGAAGAGTTCACGGCAAAAGTTAAGTGAGCGCAGGGGTGGCAGAGCCTGGTCAAATGCGCTAGGTTGAGGGCCTAGTCCCTTAGTGGGTGCGAGGGTTCAAATCCCTTCCCCTGCATAAAATGCACGAAAATCAAAGATTTTCGGCACCACTTACGTGGCGATGAGAACGGGACCAACAAATCCGGAAATGCAGCAGCTCATACAAGAGCTCAGGAAAGAAGCAAGTACTGCTAAGGCTGCGCTCTGGAAAAGAATCGCAGATGACCTGCAAAAGTCTACAAGATCCAGAAGAGTTGTGAACTTAGGCAGGATTGCAAGATTCACAAAAGAGAATGAGACAGTTGTAGTTCCCGGCAAAGTCCTAGGAAGCGGAGAATTAGGGCACAAAATAACAGTAGCAGCACTCTCTTTCAGCGAAAGTGCAAAAAAACAAATTGATGCAAAAGGCAGTGCAATAACAATACAGGAACTGCTTAAGAAAAAAGTAAAACCACAAGACATCAAAATCATAGGGTAAAATGGAAGAACTAAACATAGATGCAACAAACACAATTGCGGGAAGACTCGCGACAAGAGCAGCTAAAGAAGCGCTCCTTGGCAGGAAAGTAAATGTGTTAAATGCAGAGAAAGCAGTATTGTCCGGAGACCCAAAGCAGAACGCGGAAAAATATAGATACAAACGATCAGAAATGGGCCAGCCAAGAAAAGGGCCTTTTATACCAAGGATGGCAGACAGGTTCCTAAGAAGAATCATAAGGGGAATGCTGCCGCACAGGCGCGAAAGAGGAGCAGAAGCTTTTAAACGCATAATGTGCTATGTAGGAGTACCTGCACAGTTCAAAGACAAAAAACTGCAGGTTTACGAACAGGACACGGTTAAGAAATTGCCAAACCTTAAATTTACAACAGTAAAAGAAGTTTGCAAATACATGGGAGCAAAATGAAAGCAATCCACGAAGTCGGAACGAGAAAGACAGCCGTTGCAAGAGCAACACTAAGGCCCGGAACAGGAGTTGTAAGATTAAACGGCCAGACAATAACCAGCCTTCCGGAAAGCATGTTTACATCAAAAATACTTGAGCCAGTAATCCTCGCAGGTGAAATCCCGAGCAAAGTTGACATAACAGTCGAAGTGCACGGCGGCGGGCCGAACAGCCAAGCAGAAGCGGCACGGCTTGCAATTGCCAAAACACTTTCCGCTTATGATAAAAGCCTGCAAAAGGTATACTCTGACTATGACAGAGCATTGCTGGTAGCTGACGTTAGAAGAAAAGAATCTGCCAAGCCCAACCGACAAGGAAAGGCAAGAGCTAAAAGGCAGAAATCGTACAGGTGATACTATGATAATTCCTGTAAGATGCTGGAGCTGTGGAAAACCAATAGCCCAACTATATGAAGAGTTCGTACAAAGAGTCAAGAAAGGCGAGTCTGCAAAAGAAGTAATGGACAGTCTCGGACTTGAGAGATATTGCTGCAGATCAATGTTCATGGGACAAATCGACCTGATGAGCACAGTAGCACAGTTCAAGAAGTCATGATCATTGTTGAACATCTCGACAAAGAAGTCTTCAAATGGTGCGAAATAGAGTACGAACATATTTCTGAAGTTATTGGAAAACAGAATGTTATGTTTACGAATACAGACAGTTCTGTTCTTGCTAAATTAGGCAAGGTTGAGAAGAAAAGTGTTCGCGAGTTAGGACTGAAAGAAGCCTGTGTTCTGGATCCTGATGCCAAAGAGACTTTAACACCAGAGATTGCTAAAAAGTACAAATACTTTATTTTCGGCGGAATACTTGGAGATTACCCTCCTAAGAAAAGAACAAAAGAAGAGCTTACAACTAAGTTGCCATATCCTGCGTATAATCTAGGCAAGGAACAAATGAGCACAGATACTGCGGTCATAGTTGTTCAACAAATAATTGATGGGACGCCGCTGAATAAATTGAAATTTGTAGATGAGCTCGAGATAGAGATTGAGGAAGGATTGAGTGTAACTTTGCCTTTTCGATATTTAATACTTGATAATAAAGTGCAGATTTCTCCAAAAATAGTTGAGCTGTTGAGAGAACAGGAAGGGTTTTAAAGCGCAGAATTCTCATATTTTCTAAAGAGGTGTATTATGGGCTTTTATGAAGAGTTTATTGACAAGTACGATAAACTGATCTCATGGAAAAATAGGGAAAAAAGAGAAAAACCGTTCTTCAAGAAGATTTTTTCCAAGAATAAAGTCAAATCTGTGCTAGACTGTGCATGCGGGACAGGACAGCATGCAATAATGTTCTCAAAAATGGGTTTGGAGTCTGTAGGAACTGATCTAAGTCCTGCCATGGTAAAGAAGGCGAAATATTATGCCAAGAAATACAAATCAAACGCGAAATTCAGAATCGCGGACTTCACAAAGCTGCCATTCAAAAAGAAATTTGATGCAGTTATCTGCGTTGGAAATTCATTGCCGCATTTGATGAAAGATTCAGATATATTGAGGGCATTGAAGGAGATGCACAGGGTGCTTAATCCGGGCGGAATACTTATTGTTGAGATGAGGAATTATGATAAATTCCTGAGAAGTAAACAAAGGTTTATGCCGATAGGCTATAAATTCGGCGAATTCTTCATCTATGTGTTTGATTATCTCAAGGACCGGATGATATTCAACGTGTTAAACTACGAAGCAAAAACAGGGAAGCTCAATGTTTACAAAACAGAATACAATCCTTTGAGGAAGTCAAAACTTGATTCATTACTAAGGAAAGCAGGGTTCAGAAACAGCAAATATTATGGTACATTCGGCATGGATGAGTTGAACTTGGCAAAGGCCACAAATATCCTCGCAGTGTGCCTTAATCAACAAAAGCCTTCGCGACAATCAACGGGAAAAGGATAGTTGCGTCGCCGAAGACCTTTACGGATTCGGAGCCTGCAATTAATTTGCCCCAGCTTACAGCCTCATCAGGGCGGGCACCGGCGTCGCTGCCGTCGAACTCCTGTGAGTTGTTCAGGTAAACAGAATAATCAGCGCCATTACGCATTAAATTCGTGTTAAGAATGTGGTGCTTGATCACGCCGGAACCCAGGATAATAATTCCAGTTTTCTTTGCATTCAATGTAATATCATTGAGCTTTTTCAAGTCGTTTGCGATATCGATCATAAGCTCAGGGCGCTTGTACTTGAAAAAAAACAGCATGTCGCCAAAACTGCCGTCCGTAAGAGCGGGGCAGAAAACAGGAATGTTATTTTTATGCGCCCAATGGTAAATAGAACTTTTGTCGTCGATTTTACTGCCAAGAAAATCAATTATCTCGCTTGGAGTATGAATGTGCCCGGTCTCAACCTGCTTAGTTGTAAGCTCATCAAACAAAGGAGTGATCCAATCTTCAAATTTGCAGTAACGGGAATTTGGAACAAAAATATTGCCCGTACGATTGACGCCATCTTCTCTTAGTTTTGCGCCATCAGCATCAAAACGGCCTAGCAAAAAAGGGCCAAGGCATTTGATGAAATCCTCTTCGATACCTCCCGCAGTTGTGACAATAATATCGACGAGCTTATGCTCGGCAAGATAACGGAAAATGTCTCTTAGGCCACTAGTAACCATATTAGAAGTATAGCCGAGATAAATCGTGCATTTCTCTTCCCGCATCTTCTTAATTATTGCAATAGCTTTGGCGAGATGAGCTGCCTGAAAACCCATGTTCGCATATGAGTCGATAATCTTTCCAAAATCAACGCCTTTGTTGAAATCATAGCCGTGAATCTCAGGCAAATCGGGCTCTACAGATGCCTTCAAAATCGCTTCCTTACCTTTATCTAAATTATCCATTGTAAAGTACCCCGATGACAAAGTTCTCCATCCGCTTAAAGCATGCGTGCATAGTTTCACCTAGAGAAGTAAAGAGCAATTACGACTTTTGCTTAATTGTGCTCATAAGACGGAGTCAAAAAGGGGCATTTATAAAGTTAACGCCGATATGTTTTTATATGGCATATTTGGAAAATAGCCTTATGCGCCCGTAGCTTAGCCTGGATAGAGCGCCTGCCTTCTAAGCAGGAAGTCGAGGGTTCGAATCCCTTCGGGCGCGTTTAGTCCAAGAAATCTTTTTTCTTAATTTTCTCAGGCAGATACTTATCAGAAATAAACGTGATCCCTCTTGCACTTAATGACTGGATTTCCGCCTTTGCGCCGAACTGCTTCATCATCTTGAATTGCCTTTGCCATGCCTTATTATTCTTGAACCAGTCATAGTTTGCAATCTGCTTCAGGCGAGTAGTATCAACATCTTTGAACTTGATGAAATGCTTCTTCAAGTCATAGTTCACAATGTCATCGGCAGTAATTCCCAAGAACCGGGCATGCTTCAGTGTCATCTCTTCGCTCATGTGCGCAAGGTTGATACTGCCAAACTTCAGAACACTGTAAATATAGAATCCCCATGGGTCAAAGTCTGTCAGAATATAGATCGGCAGATTGTGCTCGTTGCTTAGCCTCTGCAATAAACGCCTAACGCCCCGTGTGGTCTGGCCCTGGGAACACATTATTATACACTTTTGCTTATCCCAGAATTTATCCTCATGTAATCTCTCCCAGACTGCGGCTTTTTCCATGTAAAGAACATATTGCGCGTTTACTTTCTTGAATTTAATACCCTCAACATTAGAAGGAATCGACCAGCCGCCGCTGCCGAGCTTAGACCAGTCAATAGTATCGCCTTTATCCTCTATAATAACATAGCCGGAAACACTGCCATTCTTGTTTGCATTGATGTGCAGCTGCTCTCTTGGAAGACTCGTCAAAACTTCAAGATCTTCAACAGCAGTATCACTCTCGGGCTGGTCATCCACAATATTAGTTTTGGTATTAGGAATAGTTCGCTTAGCCATGTAGAACACATCCCTAAGAGACGCGTTCTTGTCAGCGTCGATAAGCTGCTTGCTGATTTTTGCGATCTCAATCGTCTGCAGGAACTTTTTTGCATGGGCGATGTTGAAGAAATTTCTTGCAGAAGTCTTGTCGCCAAGCTCAAGCCGCTCGTCTTTTTCGTTATAACTTACGTTGCTCAGCGCGCGAACAGGCACTTCAATAACAGGCGGCTTGCCCTTCAGGACATTTTTGACAAGATCTTTACTCAAGTCTTCTAATTCTTTGCCCGCATTCTTTATTTTCTTACTCATCGACACCACCCAATTCGATCTGAGATTCCAGATCATCCTTCTCGAGCTTCTCAATCTTATGTTTCTCGTGATGGGACGCAATGAACTCCTTATTCTTTGCCAGCTGGGCACGCAGGCTGTCGACAATCTTTGTCTTAGCCACGCCGGAAAGATCAGAAAGCGCGTCCGCAAGCTCAGGAATAAAATTCTCAAAAATATTTACTCTTTCCTGCTGCGCCTTCACCTTCTTTTTCTTGTTAACATAAGAACCCAGTTTCCTGCCCGCTTCCTGCAGCGCAAGCTTTGCTTCCTTAATTATCTCAGGGTAATGCGCAATGG
Organism: Candidatus Woesearchaeota archaeon; assembly: GCA_019323255.1. GTDB lineage: Archaea > Nanobdellota > Nanobdellia > Woesearchaeales > ARS49 > JAHWHO01. Next base: position 7,262 of record JAHWHO010000053.1, on the reverse strand, counting down.
CTTCTTTAGCCTCACTCGTAAAAGGAGGCCACACGCTGACCAGACTGACAACAATAGTCAGGGGACCCTGCGGCATATTTCCAGAGGACTGCTGCAGACCATACGGCCGCCAATTAGTCTGAGTAACAGCTTTCTGGCATGCGCCAGAGCCTTGCTGGTAGAGCAAAGGAACACGGTTTGCAAAACGCAAAAGCTTTGCAGAACCATCTGAAGGCTGCTCCCCACCATAAGCAAGAGCAACCTCAATAACGAAAGGAATACCGCGATAGACTTGAGGAGGCCTTGAAATAGAAGTATAGAATTCTGCTGCAATCTCCTTCCTGAGGCCTTTCTCGAGATTTTCTGCACCAATAGGACTAATACAATCTGTGCTTGGCGCAATAATTTTAGTCTTCTTGATTCCGTCGATAAGTTTCTCGACGTGAGCGAGATTAAGTTCGTGGGGCTTCATGTTGCTGAACAAACCGGCTTTATCGCAGATCTCATCCGCAGTGCCCGGACCTACCCTAGAGAATTCATTCGTGAGAAAACTCCGCAGCGTCCTTGCCTCGGTATTTTTCAGCATCTTCATCAGAATACCAAGTTCGACACCATAAGGGTGAGGCTTGATCTCTTTGGGTTCCTTAGGAAGCACCTCAATGGCCCGCGGAAATATTAACTGCTCAGCTTTAGGGTTAGTATAAACAAGCGTCACATGCGGATTAGCAATCGCAGTCTCTTTAAGATAAGAATCGACGCTCTGGTCACCCTTCATATAAGACGCTTCAATGTCAAGCTCAATCTTGGTCCCGTGCTTTTTGTCCCACTCGATCTTTTCATCCTTAATAATCTCGGGCTTGTTGGTTTTAGTGTCGATACGAAGCTCGAAGTAATGGGATTCTTTTCCAGTGCAGCTCGTGATTTTTGCAGGACGCCCTGTAGTCAGCTGAGCATAAAGAACAGCTGCGCTGATGCCAATACCCTGCTGGCCGCGTGCCTGCTTAAGCGTATGGAACTTGCTGCCATACAATAACCGCGCAAAAATACTCGGAATCTGTTTTTTAACAATACCCGGGCCATTATCCTCTACAGAGATCCTGAACCGGTCATTTTCCATGTCAATGATCTCAACATTAATTTCAGGAAGAAAACCTGCCTCCTCACAAGCATCAATTCCATTATCGACCGCTTCCTTAATAACAGTCAACAGAGCTTTTCGCTTATTGTCAAAGCCCAGAAGATGCCTGTTTCTCTCAAAAAACTCAGCAACGCTAATATCCCTCTGCGCCTTTGCGAGCTCTTCAGCACTACGCTTTGCCATTATTCATACCGCCTCATCTTTCGCTTCTTTTCGAGCCATTTATAGACAGAAGCATGCGTGGCGCCAGACAACAGATCTGTAACAGCATGCCTCGCTTCAGCCAGGTACTCAAGCCTGCCAATGATCCCGATAGTCTTGCCGTAAACACAAATATTTGTCTCAGTCAGGTCTTCAATCGCTTTCCTGCTGCGGCCCTGCTCTCCAATAACCCTGCCGCGCAAACGTGCGATATCGTCCTGGTTGCGTGCATACTGCATCACGGGAATGATATCCAGCCCATAATCCTGCTTCAAAAGCAGCTTAGCCGTATCAGGGCTGAATCCCCTGCCAACAGCCTTCACGATCTCCCTGCATAAATAAAGCAGCAGAGCATCCTTGCCTTTAATCTTAACAAACCCCTCTTTACTGTCAACCTCAATTTGAGTCTTCGTGGATCTCTCAAGATCACGCTTAACCTTTCCTTCAGTGCCGATAAGCACAGCCACGCGGTCCTTCGGAATGCGCAGCTCATATACAAATTCCTCAAATGAGGTGGAGGCCATGCTTAAAAAGCGAGATAACTGGTTTTTAAAGGTTACGATTTTTAGTTTCCAGCGCCACAATTCATATAAACAAAGGCGGCAAAGCAAAAAATATGGGTAAAGAGGGGTTTACAGACAAAGAGAAGGAGATACTTCTCAAACATGTAACGAACATAGACAATAACATCTACTGCGTAAAGAACCTGCCGGAAGAAGTTGTTGCGGTGCTTTTTGCATATTATAGCCGGAGCGAGAATAAATTCAGGACAAACCTTCTAAAGACACTAGGCAGCGGCGACATAGATGTAAAAGGAGTCAGAGATCTTTACGGAGCTGAGGAAGGATACTCGGAAGCAAAAGAAAAAGCGATGAAATTCCACAACAAATGGGTTGTAGGATACGGGCATGCATCTGTAGCAGAGCATGCGGACCTAAAATACGCGCTTGAAGACGTAAGCAATGTATTCACAAAAATAATTGAGGACAATAGATTAGGAAGGTTCACAGAAAAGTCATCACGATATGTAATTTTCGACACAAACCATTTCTACAAGCCAAAGAAAATAATGGACTCAAAATACAAGGACCGGTTCCTAAACGCGACCCATAAATTATTCGGCCTGTACGAAGAACTGCAGGCACCAATGTTTGAGTTTATCAAGAAGAAAGTGCCGCAGGAAGAGGGCGTGAGCGACAGGGCGTACGAAGCCAGCGTCAAAGCAAAAGTCTGCGACGTGCTGCGATACTTACTGCCAGCATCAACGCTTACATGCCTCGGGTGCAGCCTAAATGCAAGAGCAGCAGCGCATGCAATAAAGAAACTATTATCCCACCCGCTTGAAGAAGCGCAGGAGATAGGAAAACAGATGCTGGAGGAAGGCAAAAAAATATGCCCGACACTTTTAGAGTATGCAGACTACAACAAATACCTCGCAGAGACACCCCCAAGCATGCATAGAGTTACAGATAAGGTGCTTGAGAGCATACCCAAATCGCCAACAGAAAACTGTGTAGTTCTCGTCGATTGGGATAAAGATGCAGAAAACAAACTCATCGCAGCAATACTTTACAAATATTCACACCATTCATATGACCAGTTAATAGCACTTGCGAGACTGCTGTCAAAGGAAGTAAAAGAGAACATACTGGATGAGTACCTGCGCAGGATAGACCGGTTTGATTATCCACTGCGCGAACTTGAGCATGTCTATCTCACTACAGATATGATAATGGACCTTGGCGCGTTCAGAGATGTGCAAAGACACAGAGTATGCACACAAACTGTGCAGCTAAACACATGCGACCATGGATACGAAACACCTCCCGACTTGATTGCGGCGGGCTTCGAGGACAGATTCCAAGATGCGATGAAAACAGCGAAAGAAGCTTACGATGCAATTGCAAAAGAGTTTCCATACGAAGCACAGTACGTAGTGCCGTATGCTTTCAAGAAAAGAATGCTGTTCACATGGAACTTAAGAGAACTTGAACATTTCATAAGACTCAGGAGCTCTCCACAGGGCCACATAAGCTATAGACGGATAGCTATAAGATGTCATGAAGAACTTGAGAAAAAATTCCCATTGCTGGCAAAGTATTTGAGAGTGAACAAAGAGAACTATGAGCTTGGAAGACTTAAAGCTGAGATGGCGACTGATGAAAAACTAAAGAGGTTGAAAGATGCAGAATCTCAGAAAACAGGATCCTGAAATCTATAAGGCGGTACAAGACGAACTTGAGAGGCAGAGAACTGTTATAGAATTGATAGCCTCTGAAAATATTGTAAGCAAAGCTGTGCTTGAAGCAACAGGAAGCTGGCTTACGAACAAATATTCTGAAGGGATGCCCGGCAAGAGATATTATGGAGGAAACAAGTATATTGATATTTCTGAAAATCTTGCACGGGAACGAGCTAAACAAATATTCGGGGCAGAGCACGCAAATGTGCAGCCGCATTCCGGCTCGCAGGCAAATGTCGCAGCATATTCAGCAGTGTTGAAACCCGGCGATACAATATTAGGAATGAATTTATCACATGGAGGACACTTGACGCATGGAAGTTCTGTAAATTTCTCAGGCAAACTCTACAATTTCATTGCATACGGAATTGATAAGGAAACAGAGAGAGTTGATATGACAGAAGTAAGAAGGCTTGCGCATGAACACAAGCCAAAGCTGATTCTCGTCGGATACTCTGCATACCCGCGCAAGCTTGACTTTGCAAAGTTCAGGGAAATCGCAGAAGAAGTCGGGGCTTACCTGATGGTAGACATGGCTCACTTCGCGGGATTAGTTGCGGCGAAAGTATTTTGCGACCCAGTGCCCCATGCGGACATTGTTACGACGACAACGCACAAAACCCTGAGAGGGCCAAGAGGAGGAGTAATACTGTGCAAAGAGAAGGACAGGCTTGATCCTGATGGAAAAAAGAATCTGGCACAGAAGATTGACTCCGCAGTTTTTCCCGGAAACCAGGGCGGGCCGCTTGACCATGTTGTAGCAGCAAAAGCAGTCGCGTTCAAGGAAGCTATGCAGCCAGAATTTGTCGAGTATCAGAAACAAGTCCTGAAGAATGCCCAAGTTCTCGCAAATGAGCTGATGCTTAGAGGATACAGGCTAGTAACTAAGGGTACGGACAATCACTTAATCATGATAGACGTAAATGAAAAAGGAATCTCGGGGAAGAAAGCAGAAACAGCGTTGGACAAGGCGCATATCTGCACAAACAAAAACATGATACCATTTGATACAAGAAGCCCGTTTGACCCGAGCGGGATTAGAATCGGAACGCCAGCAGTAACAACAAGAGGAATGAAGGAAGAAGAAATGAAACAGATTGCAGAATGGATAGACAAAGTGCTTTCTGATATTGATAATGAAATGGTGCAACAGCAAGTTAAGCAGGAAATCATTGAGCTGTGCAAGAAATTCCCGATCTATGAATCTACTTCTTAATTTTCTTCTTAATCTCAGCGTCGCTGCAATCAAGACCCAGCTTCCTAAAGAAATTACATATGTTCCTGATATCGCGGTCAAGATATTCTGCAGCAAAAGTGTTCTCAAGCGTAGTAGACTGGGACATATCAATAAGAACTGGCTTCTCATTATAGTTTAAGATATTGAACGCACTAAGATCGCCATGGACCATGCCTGCCTTGTAGAGCTTGCGCATCTGGGTAACAATGTCTTTCAGAAATTTTTCCGGATCCTTGGGATGCTTATCTTTAAGCATAGGCGCAGCTTTCTCATCTCCGATAAATTCCATCACAAGAATATTGGAGAGAATCGTATAAGGTGTAGGCACTCTGACACCTGCATCTCTGGCTTTCATGAGATTCCGATATTCGCGCTTCGCCCAGCTGAAAATCACTTTCCGCTTGTTCCTATTGATAGCGGGAAAGCGCGGATCATACTTCAGGTAATCATACATCCGGTTAAAATCGCAAGTCGAGAGCCTGTAAATCTTGACTATGCGTTTAATGCCGCCTTTTTCTGCGGAAAAGATATTCGCTTCCTTGCCTATATTTAAAGGGCTTTCAAGCCCATCAAAATAATGCTGGCCAGCCAATTTGAACAGATTCCGCTCAGTGAACTGGTCAAAAACATCGCCAAAAGTCTGCCATTCTTCTTTCCAGGGGCGCTTTGCCATAGAGCGGAAATATTCAGTATTAGTTTAAAAACTCTCCTAAACCGAAACATTTAAATAACCCTTTTACAGTAGTTAAATAAGTGGGTGGTTGGAAAGTATTATTAAGTTTAGTTCTTTCCGATCATTAGCCCGACACAGAGAGTACCCAATGGAGCTTACGGCAAAGCCAAACGCTGTGATCTTGGGGGTTAGTGGTGCGGGCTACAACCTTTTAATGCTCGAGAAAAATTTGGGCTTGAACGATTATTATTATCATAATTCACGAAAAATGGCAAAAGCTTCCGTAGGATAACAAGGTTACGAGCAACAACAGGGAAGCTATAGTACTCGTTCTAAGCCTAGGAGGAAAAAATGGGAAAAATTAGCCCAGTATCATCAAAATACATAATTAACGCGACGATCGAAATTGAAGGCGTCGTAGAAAAACCAGACGTGATAGGTGCAGTATTCGGCCAAACAGAAGGGCTTCTAGGCTCAGATTTAGAGCTCAGAGAGCTTCAAAGAAGCGGCAGAATAGGCAGAATAGAAGTCAACATAGATACAAGATCCGGCAAAAGCCAGGGCTCAATCATAATTCCAAGCAGCCTTGACAAAGCAGAGACAAGCATAGTTGCAGCCGCCTTGGAGATTATCCAAAGAATTGGGCCGTGCAATGCAAAAGTCAAAGTACAGCAAATAGAAGATGTCAGGGGAAGCAAGAGAAAGTTCGTTGTAGAGAGAGCAAAACAGCTGCTCAAGACAATGCAGGACAGCGTACTGCCAGACAGCCAGGAACTCGCTGAAGAAGTGAGCCAGAGCGTAAGAACGCAGGAAATTACCGAGTATGGAAATGAAAGGCTTCCAGCAGGACCAGGCATTGATGAAGCAGAAGAACTCATAGTGGTTGAAGGAAGAGCAGACATATTGACTCTTCTCAAATACGGGTTCAAGAACTGCATAGCAATGAACGGAACTTCTGTGCCGAAGACAGTCATAGACTTAAGCAAGCGCAAAGACATTGTTGTGTTTGTAGACGGCGACAGGGGCGGAAACCTCATCATAAGGGACATGCTGAACGTGGCGGATGTAGACTTTGTAACAAAAGCTCCAGACGGCAAAGAAGTTGAGGAGCTTACGAAGAAAGAAATCCACAAGGCGCTAAGGTCCAGAATAACTGCAGAACAGGCAAAAATGGAGCTGTCAAGCGTTGATACGAGTACATCAATAAGGAAGCCAATGCTCAAAAGACCGCAGCAAAGGCCGCCTATGCAACAGCAAAGGCCACAGCAAAGGCCGATGCAGCAAAGGCCTCCACAGAGAAAAAGCATAACTCCGGAAGAGAAAAGACGATTCGGCGAGATGCTTGAGACTCTGATAGGAACAAGAGGTGCTTATTTGCTTGATTCAAACTTGAATGTCCTGGGAAAAGTGCCATTCACAGAACTGAACAGCACGCTCAAAAGCCTAAATTCAGGAGTCTATGCAGTAGTATTTGACGGCGTGGTCGAAAGAAACCTCGTGGAAACTGCAGAGAGAACAAGCATACAGCACATAATTGCGATGGACTCGAGGGTAAGACCGCAGGACACAAAAATCAACATAGTAACGGCAGCAATGCTGTAACTTTTTTATACTTTTAACTTCTAAGAAAAAAGATGGTGTATGAGATAATCCTGGGAAGGCCGGAAGCAGAGAGAAAGGAATGGGGAACAGAAGGCAGCATTCTCATAGGAAAACAATATGTCAAAATGGGCGCAGTGACAACGCTGTCGCAGCCGGTATACCTGGACCTGAATAGAGCACATGTAGTCTT
>JAHWHO010000052.1 GCA_019323255.1 Candidatus Woesearchaeota archaeon | reverse complement strand
CCGCATGGCTCAATGGTAGAGCGTCCGGCTGTAGATGCCCATTGACGTGGTACTAACCAAGGATGAAAATGGGTCAGCCGTTACCGGAAGGTTCCCAGTTCGAGTCTGGGTGCGGGGACCTTTTCTTATTCTAAACGGTTCTTTGCATCTCTAAGAAGTTCTAGATAGAAACTGTTGAGTTCGTCAAAATCTTCAAGCGGAATTTCTTTTCGTCCGGTTACTTCGCCTTTTTTGTTAATTTTACACTGGGCTACAGTGCTTGGCTCTCCTGTAACGCCTTTGTCTTGGAGCAGGTAGAACATGCCTCTGAAAATACCTCTGCGGTGGCCCCATTCTACTTCCAGCACTCTTTCTCCATTATCTTCATGCGCATCAAAGAATGCTGTTTTTTGCCTGCATTCGTGCGTGTATGTCACAGGAAGGGTGTCTTCCGCATCTATGACTGCGTTATATACCAAGTTTGCAAGGCGTTCTTGCTCTGAAATAATCCTCGGGCCGATATTGATCATGATTTGGACAAGATCCCTGTCAGATGAATAAGTTTGACTCATGCGGAATAGAAAAGCAATATGCGTATAAATATCTTTCGATATTTAATCACTACCTAGTGATACTTAGAACTTTATCTCTTTCAGTATTTTCATATCCTTAAATTCATCATTTTCCTGCCGCCTGTCTGCTTCTACCCAGGAGAAGCCGTTTCCTAGTGCGATGTTTATCGACTGGGCAACATTTGGAAAGCTTCTGAGGCTTTCAATTTTGTCGAGGTCTATCCAGCACGGCTCGCCCTCTCTTGAGGGGGTTAACGCGCCTCTTGGATTTGTTCCTTTCACGACAAACATCTGGTGGTTGTAAGACAGTTCATTGTTATTGTATGTTTTTGATGAGAATATTCCTTTGAGTTCTACGTCGCAGTCTAGGCCCGTTTCTTCTTTTATTTCTGCTTTTGCTGCTTCAAGTATGTATTGTGTGAATTTCATCTTCCCGCCCACCATGCCCCAATAGCCATAGAATGGCTCTTTCTTTCGCTTTACCATAAGCGTTTGTCCTTTGCCGTTGAAGATTACTGCTATCACTCCAAGCAAGGGGGCTTCTTCTTTGCTTCCGCTTTCTCCGCTCGCGTAAGCCGCATACATTTTGCCTTTGTGCGTGAGAGAATATTTTTCGCCTTTTTTCTCTATATATCCTGCCTCATCAAGCATTTTTAGATGGTATGCGAATTTGTTGCTCTCCCCTTCTTTGTTCCACAGCTCATTGAAGCCCATATTTGGCTTGTGTATTAATTTTGTTAGGATTTTAGCCCGTTCTTTGTTCATATCAGGGAGTATAGGGTGCTGCTCATATTTAAGTTTGAATCTCAACTTGTCTTGAGATGGGAAACCTTTAAATACTACTTCTGTCAATTAATTAACTATGGTTAATAAATCGATGCATCCTCAGGAAATTGAGCTGTTTTATGTGCTTCCGGCTTTGCGCAGGGAAATCGCTGCGTGCATGAAAAGCAAAGGATTGTCGCAGAAAGCTATCGCGAAACTGCTTGGCATTACCGAGCCTGCTGTATCGCAATATTTTAGCGCCAAGCGTGCGAAAACAGTCAAATTCAGCGATAAGATCCTCGGGGAGATTCATGCTTCGGCTCCGAAGATAACGAACCATAATTCGCTTGTATCGGAGACTCAGAAGCTTTTGCATATGGCGCGTGAGGAAGGCGTTGTTTGTCAGGTTCATAAGAAAATGGGTTTGGGTAAGTGCGACGTGGAGTTTTGCTTGTGCCGCCCTAAGTCAAAATGAGTGAAGTATACATGGATAATGCGGCCACGACCAGGCTGGATCCTGCTGTGAAGGCAGAAATGGACAAGTGCTTTGAGCACTACGGGAATCCTGGCAGTTTCCACTCTGCTGGTTTGAGGGCCAAGAGAATTCTTGAGTCCGCGCGTGAGAAAGCAGCTGCACTGCTTAACTGCAATCCAAAATCAATAATTTTCACGGGCAGCGGTACAGAAAGCATCAATCTTGCTATCCAGGGTATTGCAAGGGCTGACAGGAAAAAGAAGCACATTATCACGACAAGGATTGAACACAAGGCAATTCTAGAAACATGTGAGTATCTTGAGGTGCACGAGGGTTATGATGTTACTTATCTTGATGTTAATGCGCAGGGCTTTGTATCCCCTGAAGATCTAAAATCAGCCATCAGGGACAATACTGTACTTGTCACGATCGGATATGCAAATAATGAGATAGGCACTGTCCAGCCGATAAAAGAGCTGGCCTCAATCGCGAGGGAGAAAAATATTCTTTTCCATACTGATGCGTGCCAGGCCGCGCCGTACCTTGATATTGATGTTGAGGGCCTCGGTGTGGATCTTATGACTGTGAATGGCAGCAAGCTTTACGGTCCGAAGGGCATTGGTTTACTGTACGTCCGCGAAGGTGTCCGTATTCATCCTTTGATTCATGGAGGCGGCCAGGAGTTCCGTCTTCGTTCAGGAACAGAGAGCGTTCCGATAATTGCAGGTTTTGTAAAGTCACTTGAGATTGCACGGCAATCCCGCGAATCAGAAACTGCGCGTCTTGCTGGGCTGCGTGATTATTTCATCAGTGAGCTTTTGAGGATTCCTAAGACTATGCTTAATGGGCCTGTGGATAACCGGCTTCCGAATAATATCAATGTCAGTTTTATCGACATAGAAGGCGAGGCTTTGCTTCTGCTGCTCGACAGCAAGGGCATTTTCGCTTCTTCGGGCAGTGCGTGCACTTCACATACGCTTGACCCGTCGCACGTCGTTATCGCAACCGGCGTCCCGTACGAGGCAGCCCATGGCAGTATCCGTTTTACGCTCGGAAAGCATACCACGAAGGAAGATATTGATTATGTCTTGTCTGTTCTTCCTGGTTTTGTGCACAAGCTGCGGGAGATTAGCCCTGTCAACTTAGAAATGGAGGATATAAGGAATGCAAATTCTTGATGCTAAGAAAATAGCTGAGCATGAGAAATGGTTTTATTCTGATACTGTAAAGGATCATTTCTTTAATCCGCAGAATTTCTGCCGTTCGCTCGACGAGGTCAAGGATTTTGACGGTCATGGCTGCGTTGGCAGTCCTGCGTGCGGCGACAAGATGGATTTCTGGCTCAGGATTAAAGACGACAGGATCGTCGAGGCGAAGTGGCGCACATTCGGCTGCGGTTCCGCGATCGCATCAACGTCTATTCTCTCAGTCATGATAACTGAGAATGGGGGCATGCTTATCGATGACGCGCTGAAGATTAAGCCGCAGGATATAGTCAAAAGGATTGAGCACCTGCCGCCGAGGAAAATCCATTGCAGTGTTCTCGGGGATAAGGCGCTGAGGGCCGCGATTAATGATTACTTCAGGAAGACCGGCCAGACTGGCAGGATTGTAACTGAAGGCGCAGAAATTGTCGATACTTTTCTGAAGATTACCGATAAGGATATTGAGGATGCTGTTCTCGACGGCTGTTTTACTTTTGAGGCTGTACAGAAGAAGCTGAAAGTTGGCGTGCATGACAAGAGCTGCATTCCAAAAGTCAAAGAGCTTATAAGATTCTACAGGGAAAAATATTTTGCGGAGGCTGAAGATGAAAATAACTGATGCTGCGGCTAAAAAAATAAAAGAATATCTTAAAGAAGAGTCAAAACTTGGTTTGAAGATTGTTGCTGTGCCGGGCGGTTGTTCAGGGATGATGTATCAAATGGGTTTGGAAGATAACCCGGGCACTGACAGTGTTCTTGAAGTCAATGGGATAAGTGTTTTCTGTGATGATGCAACAAAGGATGTGCTTAAGGACGCGACGATTGACTTTGATGAAAAAGAGGATGCTTTCAGGATTGATAATCCAAAGTATTCTGGCTGTGCAGGCTGTGGTGGTTGTGCGCCAAAAGACTTATAAACATCTTGGCCAATTTACCGTGCATGAAAACAAAAGTTATTTCTAAAATTGGTGACCAACTTGCAATTGTTGGCCTTTTCGAGAATGAAGAGCTGCCTGCGCAAATCAAGGCTTTGGACAAGCAGGGTTTGATCGCCAAGCGCATCAAGGAGAAAGTATTTTCCGGCGAGCTGCGGCAGCTACATCTTATTGACAGTGCAAAGAGTTTTTTGCTTGTCGGTCTTGGCAAGAAGAAAGAATGTTCATTGGAAATCCTTAGGAGAATCGCAGGGCATGCTGCGAGAAGCGCGCGGGATATTTTTGGTTTCACAAAGTTTGCTGTTACGATTCATCACGCAGAGGCTCCCGGCACAAATCTGGCAGATAGGGCGCAGGCTGTCTGCGAAGGATGCCTGCTTGGCCTCTACCAGTTCCTTAAGTATAAGACGCAGGATCTTGACAAGATCAAGAAGATGTCTGAAGTATCTTTTGTTGGAGATGATATTGAAGGTGCGATAAAGAAAGGCAGGATTCTGGCTGAGTGCGCCTGCTTTGTGCGCGATCTCGTCAACGAGCCTCCGAGTTTTCTCGATCCTGTTTTGCTTGCAGAGGACACCAAAGAGCTTGAGAAGCATGGCGTGAACGTTACCATTATGGATAAGGCTAAGATCAAGAAGAAAGGCCTCACTGCTTTGCTTGCTGTTAATCGGGGCAGTGCTAAGGAGCCGAGGTTTGTTGTTATGGAATACAAGGGCTGTTCAGGTAAAAAAGTTGCACTCGTGGGCAAGGGCCTTACATTTGATTCCGGCGGGCTGAATATCAAGCCAGGAGACAGTATGCTCGATATGAAGATGGACCTGGGCGGTGCCGCTACGGTGATTGGAACGGTTAAGGCATGCGCTCTTCTAAAGCTGCCTGTCCATGTTGTTGGTGTTATTGGCTGTACTGAGAACATGCCTGGCGGTGATGCGTACAAGCCGGGCGATATTGTCAAGACTTATAGCGGCAAGACTATTGAAGTGCTTAATACTGATGCGGAAGGTCGTGTTGTTCTTGCCGACTGTCTTGCTTATGCAGAAAAGGACGTTAAGCCGGATGCAATTATCGATTTTGCAACTCTTACCGGCGCGTGCGTTGTCGCGCTCGGAAACATCAGTGCTGCAGTGCTCGGTGATGAGAATCTTGTTAATGCATTGGGCGAGTCTAGCAAGGTTACGGGAAACAGGTGCTGGCCCCTTCCATTATGGCCTGACTATCAGGAGATGGTTAAGTCTGAGATTGCTGATGTTAGGAATATTG
>JAHWHO010000051.1 GCA_019323255.1 Candidatus Woesearchaeota archaeon | reverse complement strand
CATCCCAAGAACCAGTTTTGACAGCGCACCGCAAAATGACACTCTGACGAACGTGTACATGGAAAAGAAAACTGCAAAGATACTTGACGATGCAGTGTATAGAAGAGTCATCAACAATGAGAGTTTCTCCAAAGAAAGAGGGAACATCAACGAGACTAGTCTTCCATCGCGGCAAACAGATACATGAAGTTAAAGACTGTTTGGAATGGCGCCGAATCATCAAAGATATTGACGCAAAACGACACTGCACGAGAGTATACGGTTTGACGTTTTTATGTTAGTCCACTCTCGTTTACCGATAGTCTTAAGCAAAGTGCCCTCAAATAATTGGTCTTGGTAAAGAAGGATGTCGTTTGAGTCGCACAGGTCAAAAGGGCGAATATCTACTCTAGTGATTGCTTTACTTCCGATAATCATGTTAAGCATTTCTGTGCCTCTGTCATTGCTGCGTTTGTACTCCTTCAGCAGCACTCCGTACGGTTCATTCATTTTTATAATTCCAGCTTATGCGTCTTGGGCTCTGTTCTTGGTAGCCATGAACGGTCTGGCAAAATATTATGATGAACCTAAAATATTCAAGAATAGCCTGTACCCGTTAATCATAAGCTCCAGTGCAGGCATCACTTGTCTTATAGTGGCATACACTTTCATTACTCCAATATTAAACCAGTTATCTGTTTACCTAAATAGTTCAGGCAATTTGCCTCCGACTTCGATATTTATTTCTTTCTTTCAGGTTTTTGCGTTCATTTGGCTCGCCGTATCTGTAATTGGTATTCTGAATGGTTTCTTCTACAGACGAGCCTTCTATGCGCTTGCAGAAAAATCTGGTGAGCAGAATTTCAAACAAGCAGGATTGTTTATGTTTATTGGTGGAATACTAATGATAATCTTAGTTGGAGGTTTGATATTCTTCATAGGCTTGATATTTGCCATTTTGGGATTCTTTCGCATGAAACCAAAGGATTCTCAAGACCATTCAGCTTAGAAGACTTATTCAAATTATTGTGATGCACATGCTACACTTTCTTGTGTTTTTCCCTTGTGTGGTGTGAGTGATATGTAAGTAGATAAGAGAAAGAAAGAAGAAGGGTATGAAAATAAGAGTAAATGGGTTTGGGGGACTAAGATTCAATCCCAAAAAGGAAAAAGGTCGCGGTGAAAATAGCGCGCGCAACTGTCTAAAGTTAAACCGCGTATGGGACAGTTGAACAAAACGCTGCTTGTCAAACAAAACACTAACAAATTCAACTTTTCCTGTCAATTCACATGTTTCCTTCAACAGTTTTTATCTTTTATGGGTCCAATACATCTAGCAGATAAGTACATGATGTCAACATGAACATCAATAGGGAAAACGTGAGGTCAATTCTTGTTGAAGGCAACCCAAACCAAGTCGTTCTATACTTGCGATTGCTTGCCATGTTCCCGCTCCTATTCTGCTATGTCCTTGGCTACCTGTTGCTCGAAGACTCAAAGCGCATCATTGACTTTTTCGCCTTCCACCAGATAGATCGCCAAGTTAAGGAATTGCTTGGACACAAAAACATCAATTCAACGCTTGTCTACACGCACCTTGATCCCTTCGATGATGACACTGAAGGATGGCATCGTGCAACCGCGAGAAACGATATTGAAGCTGGAGAACTCGATAAGGGCTTCCAGTGTGTTTGCACTACATCGCAAGGCATAATGATTTTTAGGAAAGGCAAATAAGGTGAAAAGCTAGTGGGGTCAGCAAAAAATAGGCGTGTTAGTTATAAGACATGTTATATAGTCAATCATTATAACATCTGTTGGAACACGGGAAGTTAGATGAGCAAAGCAAAACGAATCATCAAGATTCAAAACATTGTGGCGTCAGTATCTCTTAACCAGAAGATAGACCTCCAGAAGATTGTTGAGAAGTTCCCTCAGACTGAGTACAATCCGAGCGTGTTTCCAGGACTCGTTTTCCGCCTCAAGAAGCCGAAGACTGCGACGCTCATTTTTGGCACAGGGAAAATGGTGTGCACAGGCGCAAAATCAGAGAAGGAATCTAGAAGTGCCGTGGAAAAAGTGGTTAAAGAACTAAGAAGCCAAGGAATCTCGATAACCGAAAAGCCAATTGTAAACATCCAAAACATTGTAGCCTCCGCAGAGCTGGGTGGCGAGATCGACCTAGAGAGTCTTGTGTACAAGCTCAGCAGAGTCATGTACGAGCCAGAGCAATTTCCAGGCGCCGTCTACAGGATGGATGAACCAAAAGTGGTTTTCCTGATCTTCTCTGCAGGCAAGCTTGTCTGCGTTGGTGCAAAGAAGGAAGAACAAGTCTACCAGGCAGTTGATAAGATTCAGAAGCTTCTCGAGGAGAAGGACCTAATCTACTACCCATAGCAGCTTCCCATCTCTTCACTTTTTTCAGTCTAGGTGACATTTCCCTAAGCTCTTACTTTGCCATCTCAAAGACTAGGCCTACTAGATCTAGCCTTCCCCGTGGTGGAGAATGGTCCTCTGAAATGAAAACGACTAATTAGGAAGCAAACAAAAAGAACATACTGACCAGAACCTATGACAACGATTGCAAACTCTTGCACAAAATGTGAGCGCAGACGGGCCTTCTTTTTTAGACCATATTCCGGAGAAAGGCTGTGCAAGAAATGCTTCACAGAATCCATCGAAGCAAAGACTAGAGCGACGATTGCGAAATACAGAATGTTCGACTACAATGAAAAGGTTGCAGTAGCGGTTTCGGGAGGGAAAGATAGCCTCAGCCTATTGAAGGTTTTGGTGAATATCGAAAAAGTCAAGCCCAAGGCGTCTCTTGTTGCGGTGACTGTCGATGAAGGAATTTGCGGGTATAGGGACGAAGCGCTGAGAATCGCCAAGGAAAACTGTGAAAGACTAGGCATAGGGCACCACGTTGTTTCTTTCAAGGAGCTTTTTGACCTGACTCTGGATGAGATTGTGGAGCGGAAAGCAAGAAGAGCCAATAATAGGCTTACTGCCTGTGCTTACTGTGGTGTTCTGCGGCGCAGAGCCTTGAACGAAGGGGCGCTTCGGGTTGGCGCCGCAAAAATTGCGACTGCGCATACGCTGGATGACGAAGTGCAGACCATGTTAATGAATATCTTCCGCGGCGATCTTGCTCGACTATCCAAGGAAAGGCCCGTCACGGAGTACGTGCATCCGAGATTCGTGCAGAAAGTGAAGCCATTCTGTCAGATTCCTGAGAAAGAAAGCGCGCTTTACGCATATGTGAAAGGTATAGCGTTCCAAGCTACGCCCTGTCCCTACGCATCAGAAGCTATGCGAAACGATATGCGAGTCATGCTGAACCTCATGGAAGAGAAGCATCCGGGGACAAAATATTCTGTATCAAGTTCGATTAAGCGAATGCAGCCGACCTTAGACAAGACTCTTGGGAAAGAGGATTTCAGAGAATGTATCCGGTGTGGTGAGCCAGCTT
>JAHWHO010000050.1 GCA_019323255.1 Candidatus Woesearchaeota archaeon | reverse complement strand
CAAGCATCTCCCTTGCGCACCATATGAGATGCCTGCGCTTCGCCCTCGCTCGGCGCCTGGACGTAAGGAATACCCAGATGGGTAAGCAAAACCTTTGCAGACTCGAGAATATCCGGAGTTAGCCTCGCAGTACGGCCGGCAAACTTGCGCATAGTGTCCACATCTTCTTCAGCAAGCGCCTGCTCATACTTTGCCTTAGCCTCAATCTTCAACTCCTTTCTGCGGGCGAGCTCCTTATGCTTGATCTCTGGAGGCGTGCCGTCAAAAACAAATGCGAGCTTGATATTCTTCTGCATAAGCTTAGTAACCCTGGAAAAAAGGCCAATCAAATGCGAAGTAACATTCCCGGAACTTGACGTCAGCATAGAGCCGTCCCGTGCCCGGATAGTGGTCAGGAACTGATAGAGCATATTATGGCCATCAACAATCAAAGATTTGCCCTTAAGATCATCTAAAGAAATATTATGCCGCACAACCAAATCTTTCAGATTAACTCCCATCACAACCTCTTTGCAACAAAACCTTTCAGCTTAGGCAGCAGCTCCTTCGCTGATTTTGACAACTCGCCCGTGTAAATGAACATCACAGGAAGCTTTTCCAGCTGGCCGGATACTAATGCACTGCTCAAATCAGAATCGTTAATTCTTTTCTTACCCTTGACCTTGCAAAAATAATGCAAAGATCCTACAGGGCTCGGAACACTGAGGATGAAATCTGCATCATCCTTTTTCACAACAGACTTGCCGATAACATTGATACTGTTTGAAGAGAAGAACTGCTCGACAGCAGAGATGAAACCAGAGTTTTTAACTGGTTTATCCGGCTTAGGCTCATTTTTTTTCTCTTCAGACTCTTTTTTCGGCTCTGCAAGTTTAATCTGAGATTCTTTCGCCGGCTTTTCTACCTTTGGCTCTGCCTTTTTCTCTTTCGGATTAAGAATTGCCCGAATCTTATCCTCCGCATCCTTATCAGAAAGCAGCGAGAACTTCCAAAACAATTCTTCCTTATCCTGATACACAACCTTCAAAGGCTGTGCAAAATCCTTGACATTTGCAAGACATGCACGAACTAAAGGAGACTGGTCAGCATCCCTCAATATGCCCTCCTTCTTAAGAAGCTCCACAGCTGCCTTGTCCTTATCATTAAGAACAGAGAGAAAATTCAGCAAATGCGCTGCAGAATCAGGAGCATAATAAACAGGGCTGCCGCCAACCTTAAGCTTGGACACTTTAAGCATGCCCTTGCTGACCATCTCAGAAAGCATAGCGCCAGACATTAAAGAATCTGTACCCAGAGCCTTCGCTACCTGCGTCGGCAAAACAGGAGCAGAACGAACCATAGCAAGAATCTTACTGCGATAATCCATGAAAAACTAAGGAAATACGGACGTATAAAAAGTTATGGTCTGACCCAACCAACCTCCCAGTAACTAACATCGCCCTCGTCATCAACAACAGCGATAAGAAGATTCTTCTTGGTTGAATGGGCTACCCTGTTCTTAGCGGAGAAATCATGCCATGTATGAGATTCAGACTCCTTAACGCAGAATACAATCCATTTCGCATGCGCCTGGCCCGGCTTCCTGCCTTTGGCATAGACGCGGAAATCCGCACCAAACTTAAGCGCGGTCTTAACAATATAACCCCTGTTCCTAAGATCCCTAAACACAGGATACCTTATGCTGAAGCGCTTAGTGCCCTTCTTCCCAATATCAATGGACTGGCCCCTGGAATTAATAACATCAAGCTTGCCTTTATCCTGCAGATAAACAGCTTCGATCAAAGAAAGCTCAACCCTGCCATCAGCGAGCAAGCTACCAAAACGAGACTTGTCATACAAAGACTTCGCAAGAGCGGTATTCTCACACACTATCTTCCCCTGCGAAAACAGGGCCTTAATTTTGTCAGCCATCAAGTGATGAAAAAAGAACAAGGTTTTTAAAACTTGTCGGAAATTACAGTACCCATGCAATTAACGTTTTTAGGAACAAGCAGCATGATGCCCACAAAGGAAAGGAATCCATTAGCGACGCTGCTCGAGTATAAAGGCGAAAATATACTGTTCGACTGTGGGGAAGGAACGCAAAGGCAGTTCAAGATTGCGGGCAAGTCCATAGCAAAAATCAGAAGAATATGCATAAGCCACTGGCACGGGGACCATGTGCTCGGCCTTCCGGGATTATTACAAACATATGCTGCGGCACAGACGGGCAATGAACTTGACATTTACGGCCCTAAAGGAACTTTGCGCCATTACAAAGCAATGATGGACGGCATAGAATTTGAAGAAAGGCTAAAAGTAAATGTTCACGAAGTCGGAGAAGGAATGTTCTTTGAAAACAGCAAATATAAGCTTGAGGCGCTGCCACTACGGCATCCGGTCCCTTGTGTAGGGTATGCTTTCATTGAGAAAGACAGGAGAAGAATTAAGCCGGAGTTCGTCAAGAAATTAGGTGAAGGGCCCTTATTGGGAGACCTGCAAAAAGGCAAATCAATAGAATTCAAAGGCAAGAAAATAACGCCAGCAGTTGCTACAAATTTAGTAAAGGGCAAGAAGATCGCGGTCATAACAGATACAAGATGGACAAAGAATTGTGTTGAATTAGCTAAAGATGCAGACGTGCTGGTAATAGAAGGCACTTTCTCGAATAAGCTAAAGGACAAGGCAGAGGATTACGCCCATCTTACTTCGCTTGAAGCTGCGCAGATTGCATCACAGGCAGGAGTGAAGAAATTAGTTCTAACCCATTTTAGTGCGAGATATAAAGACACTGATGAGATACTAGAAGATGCGAGAACGGCATTTCCGGATGTTATATGCGCGTACGATTTTATGAAAGTGAAGGTTTAGAATGGGTCTGTTAACAGAGCATATGAATGCGCAACATATTTTGCAGGATTGAAATCATAATCGGGGAAAAAGCCCTGCGCGGTTGATGTTTCTGCCTGCCGGAAAGAATCATAATTGCGCAGTATTTCCATGTATTTGTGAAGAGCTATTGCTGCTTCTTTAACATCCACTAAACTATTCGCCTGAAACAATTGCTCAACCAATGCGCCGGAGATTTTACTGAAATGGCAGCCTTGGGTAACAGCGCCATGTTCCTTGCAGAATTCAATGCTGAATGCATTGAATCTAAGAATATCTTTGTGCGCGATGGTTTCCAAAGAACTGGCCATGTTTGGCAAAAAAATAAGCTAATTAAAAATTATTTCTAGCCTTTAGTAGCGAGTTTAATGTCCTCTGCCTTCACAGTCTTCCTACCCGCATGCTCTGCATACTTAGCCGCGTCTTTTGCTACCCTGATTGCATATT
Source organism: Candidatus Woesearchaeota archaeon (assembly GCA_019323255.1). Taxonomy (GTDB): domain Archaea; phylum Nanobdellota; class Nanobdellia; order Woesearchaeales; family ARS49; genus JAHWHO01. Next base: position 3,872 of record JAHWHO010000050.1, on the reverse strand, counting down.
CTTCAAGAACATCCTTTAATGCAATTTTTGCTGAATCTGAAACCCGGTCAGCACCAGCGATCTTCATCAGCTGCTCCATAGCTGCCAAGGGAATAAGACGTTTTTTAGCCACCATTGTAACACCTCAGGAATATTAGGGCTGATTTTTATATAAAGCTTGTGAAAAAAGCAGAAACGGGTAAAAGAAGCAATATTAAAAATAAAAAAATTTACTCATCAGAGTTTTCGTATTCGGGATTGTGCTGGGCTCTAAACTCTTCTGCTTCCCTAAGAGGACGATTGCTCTCGGCATGCTCTTCTAGCCATTGCCCATGTTCTTCACGAAAACATTGGAATTGTTGCTCATTCTCTGCCTCTCGCGCTTCTCGAGCAGTTGCAATTTCCTTAACAAGACCGTCTACCTGAATATCATAGCAACCATCAATGCCGCCGTCAATCCCCACATCATAGGTGTATAAATTGCCGTCGCGAGTATAAACGCAAACAGCTTTACCCTTGCTCGTCTCATAAAAGAAAAACTGGGCGCCCCTGTGAGAATCTGTTAAAACAGAACCGTGTGGCGTCAAACCCTTCTTTTCCAAGTCTTCACGCACAACATCAGGAAGTGTACCCTCTTCAAGTCCGGGTTCTAATGCCTGAAGTAATCTGTTATTATACGCGCTTTCAGGGCGTTCATATCTTGTACAGCCAGTATCGCCAATAATTAAGGGAACTGACAAAGCCAAAGCAGGGCCTGCTTTAACTGCAAGTTTTGTAGAAGAGCTAAGATTCTTCCACTTCTCTTTAATGTCCTTCCAAACGTCACTAACATTCTTAGTGAGGTAAGGGTTCTTTTTGCCAAAATAGTCGTTCACTATTGTTCTAAGTCTCATTTTGTCACCTGGTAAAAGGCCAGTTAAACTAATATATAAACCTTTCTATTTTTACTACTGTCTAGTGCTGAATATATAAATGAAAAGCCATTTAAAAACAAGACCGTTAATACTCCCTGATGGCCAACAAAACAAGAGGAACTAACGCCGAGAGAGAGCTTCTCCATATGTTCTGGGCGCAGGGATGGGTTGCGTGCAGGGCAGCAGGGAGCGGCAGTATGAGGTACCCTTCGCCGGACTTATTTGTCAGCAAGAGCGGGAAGCATCTCGCAATTGAGTGCAAGATCACGAAGGAAAAAAGCAAATACTTAAAAAAAGAAGAAATACATAGCTTACAGGAATATGCTCAGATCGCAGGAGTGGAGGCATATATCGCAATAAAATTTCCCAGAGAGCAATGGCTGTTCGTAAAACCAAACCAACTAAGAGAACAAAGAGAAAGCTACAGCGTAACACTAAACGAAGCAAAGGAAAACGGAAAGCAACTAAACCAACTATGAAAAAGAAAACAGTGAAGAAGAAGGCCAAAAAGGTAGTTAAGAAAGCCAAGAAAACAGTAAAAAAGAAGAAAGCGGCCAAGAAAAAAACTGCAAAGAAAACGGTCAAAAAGACGGCAAAAAAGAAGGCTGTGAAGAAGGCAGCAAAAAAAACAGCCGAGCCAGGGCCAAAAAAAGTAAAAATTTCTCCAGAGCTGATTGAGGAGATCGTCCTTGAAGTTGTAGGACCAGACGTGATGCCGCTCGTAAAACACCTAAGAAATAAAATTAATGTTTCAGAATTCACACTTGCGGACAAAATAAAACAAGAGATAAATGTCACGAGAAACATGCTGTACAGGCTGTACGACAACAACCTTGTAACATTCACCAGAAAGAAAGACAAGAAAAAAGGCTGGTATATCTACTATTGGACTTTCAACGACAACAGGGTAAAAGACCTGATACGAGATATAAAGATCAGAAAGATTGAACGGCTGAGTGAAAAACTGGAAAAAGAAAAAAACACGCAATTCTACATCTGCCCTGAAAAATGCCTGAGAATGGACTTTGAAACAGCAATGGACTACGAATTCAAGTGCCCTGAATGCGGACTGCTGATGGAAGCAGAAGATAATTCAGAAAAAATAAAACATCTCGAACAGGCGATTGAAAGGCTAAAAAAAGAGCTGAAGGATATAAAGTTATAAGTCCCTGACATGGGCAAGATGTTCTGAATTTACAAGACCCTTCTCACAAATGATTTTCTCTGTGTAAACCAGATCACAATCAGAAGGCACATAATTAGAATGCTGGGCTATTGCGACGCAAGCCAAAGTCGAAGGACCCCATAACCGCGCCTCTGCATGATTGACAAACAGGCCGTGATTAGAAAAACCAACCGGCTCACCGAGCACAACATCGCAATCCGCAACAGACATAACGGTCTTGAAACCCTCGAGGCTGGAGCCCATAATAACAAACTTGTCACCGTGCTCATCCTTCAACAGCGGGAGAACAGCCTTAAGCAAAGACTTGGGGTAGATAACCCCTACCTTGTTTGCGCTGGCAACTTTTTTTGAAATGTAAAAAGAAAGAGGGTAATGAAGGCTATTAAAATAGTTCTTCACACCAGAAAACTCATATACATACCCGGGTTTCAGTCTGGAAATATTAGAAAAAAAATCATGCATTATCTCCTTCTCTTTTTCGTTTTCTTCTTCCTTGTTGCGGCTTTTTTCCTGCTCATAGCAGTTAAAATAGTTCTCTCCGATCTCAGGGTCTTAGCAGCCATGATCTCGATGTGCCTTTCAATTCTCGCAACACGCCTTTCCATAAGCACTAATACTCTCATAGAATAGACAATTCCGAACAGCACACCTACAATTACCGCAAGGACAATCCGAATAAGTGATTCTTCTCCCATAAACTCACCTCTTTGTTGTAGATAAATTAGAAATGTAATATAAAAAGGTTATGGTTACTTCCTGCCCCAAAGCAGGCCGAACAAATTATCGAAAGACTTCGCAAAGCCTCCCGCATTCACCCAAACGCCAAAATCGTAGTTTGGATGCGTACTTACGTCATCAAGAACCATGAACGTTACTTTCTTGCCATCAATAACACAGAACCTTGCAGGGATGTCATCAACATACTTGATCTGCGCAATCTTGCTTAAAGCACTAGTGCCCTGCTTCTTGGCCTTTTTGGCTACTATCTTAACCTTCACGCCCCTGTCCTTCGCCTTGTTCAATGCATTCTTCAAAGAATCTGCTTTCCTGACAAGGCCGTGCTCAGTCGTAACGATATTGATCGTTTTCTCGGCGTTTTTGATAAGATAAGAAAGATGTGAATAAAGATTGCCCCTGCCCCTGACGGCGCCGGTAAGGTCTGAAGGATCAACAAGGTCTATTCCCTGCTTGTAAAGAAGAGCTAAATCGCCAAGCATGTCGCTTTTCTTCAGATCTTCAATCATCTTCTCTTTTGTAGCTGCTTCGTCTTTAACCGATTTTTTAACACGCTCAATGACCTCTGCTGGAGGTACAGCGATGTATTTAATGGGCTTGCCAAGCTTCATAATAACAAAACCCTTCCTCTCAAGACTCTCAAGAACATCATAACTTCTGGATCTGGGCACATTAGCCATATCAGACAATTCACCCGCAGTAGCAACGCCTCGGGAAAGAAGTGCTGTCCAAAGCTTTGCTTCATAACTGTTAATTCCAAAATCTTTGAGTTTATTTAAAAAATCTTTTTGAACAATCATGTTAAACGCCTCTTACCATTCGTGAGTAAAGACCGGCACTATTATTTAAATCTTTCTATATTGTTGTTATTCTGGAGTAGCGAAAAAGCGCAAGGACTCATATTGAGCCAAAAAGCCGGCACCCCTTAATTTCCGCTGGAACCGGCCTTTAAATTAAAAAAGGTTTAAAATTGTTTGTTTTTGTTTAATTTTGATCTATTATTAATTATTTTTTATATAGAAAATAAATATATAATATACAATTAAAGATAAAGTTTG
>JAHWHO010000007.1 GCA_019323255.1 Candidatus Woesearchaeota archaeon | reverse complement strand
GCGCGGAATTCCCCGAGGCTAAATCCAAGAAGGTATCCACTGAGGAGGAAGCTGAAGTATAATGGTTAAGTATACATGCTTTTTTTGCGGTAAAAAAATTGGCGAGAATATGATGGGTAGGAGGGTTCGCTGTCCGTACTGCGGCAGTAAGATCCTGTATAAATCCCGTTCAACGAGTACGAAGGTACAGGCAATATGAGTGTTCAGGACAAAGTTCAGCAGTTGCAGGTTATTGAGCAGTCGCGTCAGGCGATTGGTGCTCAGAAGCAGCAGCTGCAGGCCCAGCTTTTTGAGGTTGAGAATGCTCTTAAGGAGCTTGAATCCGCTAAGACCGCTTACAAGATTGTCGGCGGAATTATGGTTAAATCTGATATTGATTCTTTGAAGAAAGACTTGGCTGAGAGGAAGGAGGCGCTTGAACTGCGCTCTAAGACTCTCGATTCTCAGGAGTCCAAACTTACGGAGAAAGCGAAAGATCTTCAGAAGGAAGTTATGAAGGAGTGAGATGTATGAATGTCATCGAGCAGGTATTGGCAGCTCTGCAGGAGCTGGAGTGTGATGATTCTGTTCCTAGAAATGTCAAGTCTAAAATCGTGACTACGATCGGTGCATTAAATCAGGATTGTGAGTGTTCTATTAAGGTCAGCAAAGCTTTAGCAGAGCTTGAAGAGCTGACAGAAGATGCGAATATTGAGGCGCATACGAGGTCTCAGTTGTTTAATATCGTAAGCTTACTTGAAGTTGCTTGATGCGGTATATCTGTGTGGGATGTATATTCTTTCCCGTTCTTTGATGACACAGTATGATGGTTTTACTTCAAGCAGTCTGCCTTTTATCGTTCCTATCTGGATGTCTTTTCCGATTTGTTTTCTGAGCTCTTTTCTGACGCTGAATCCCTGGATCCAGTTTGGTATGAATGTTCTTAATGTGAGGAACAGGAATGCTGCTATTGCAAGGGTCCCTGCTACGATAACTATCCCTAGCGTCATTTGTGTCAGGCCGAGCGCCTGCAGTATCAATAGCCCTGTAATTACATAGATTGTGATCTCGACGAGGCTGGCGACTCTCTGGTCTATAGCTTTCAATCCAGAGTCTTTTAGCAGCCTGTTGATTTCTGCTTCGGCAAGAATTCTTTTGATAAGTCTTCCTGCAAGTTTAGCTATGATTACTCCTACAAAAAGAGTTATGAGGACTGTTGCTATTGTATAGAGCACAGTTTCTGCAGTGACTATTGCACCATCCATGCTTATCTTAATCGTCGTGCTTTATATAAAGGTTTTTATATGCTTGAATTTGCATTTTCTTCTATGGTGGACTATCACGACAAGATCAAGGATATTGAGGCTCAGTTAGCGAAGGCGAGGTACAATAAGGCGACTGAGAAGTGGTTCGGCCTGATGAAGGTTAGGCTTTCCCAGCTTCGTGAGAAGATTGAGAAGAAGGCTGCGAAGAGCAAGAAGCAGGAGGGATTTTTTGTTAAAAAGTCAGGTGATGCTACTGTTGTTCTTGTCGGTTTTCCAAGCGTTGGCAAGTCCACTTTGCTGAATGCGATTACTGGCGCTAAGAGCAAAACTGGCTCGTATGCGTTTACAACTTTGGATGTTGTGCCGGGCACGCTGAGTTATAATGGCGCGAAGATCCAGATTCTTGACGTTCCGGGTATTATCGGCGGTGCCGCGTTTGGCAAGGGCAGGGGCAAGGAAGTGCTTGCGATGGCGCGCAGCGCTGATATGATCCTTTTTGTCGTCGAGGTTATGCATCCTGATCATTATCCTGTGCTTGAGCGGGAAGTCTATAATGTTAATATCAGGGTGAATAAGAAGAAGCCTGATGTGAAGATTATCAAGAAGGCGAAGGACGGGCTTAGCATCGCCTCGACTGTGAAGCTTACGAAGGTGTCTATTGATACTTTGAAGGAGATTCTGCGCGGCTATAAGATTATGAATGCGGATGTTGTGATCCGCGACGATATTACTATTGATGACTTCATTGATGTTCTTGAGGGAAACCGCAGCTATGTTCCGGGCATGGTCGCTGTTACAAAGGTGGATTTAGTTGACAAGTCTGTTGCACGAGAGATCGGTGATATGCTTGATGGCGTGATTGTTAGTGCTGAGACTGGCGAAGGTGTCGAAGAGCTTAAGGAGCATTTGTTTGAGTCTTTGAATTTCGCGAGGATATTCCTGAAGGAAGTGAATAAGAAGCCCGATCTTGATGTTCCGATGGTGCTGAAAAAACCAGTAACACTCAGGAAGGTCTGTGAGAGAATTCATCGTGATTTTGTGAAGAAGTTCCGTTATGCTAAAGTGTGGGGCAAGGGCGCAAAGTTTCCCGGCCAACAGTTCCAAAAGCTTGATAAGGTCTTAGAGGATGGAGACATAGTAGAGGTGCATGTGAGTTGAAAATAATTTTCCACGCATGGGGCGATGAGGGCATTACTGCGACGCATAAGACAACATTTGAGATAACAAAAGATGATTATGTCACCATAAAAGGCGACTGTATTATCGGCATTAATTCTGATTTTGATGGCAGAGCATTGAGGCAGTTTGTTAAGAAATTTACAAAAGTCAGAATCATCCTTCGTACCGGCGCGTTGAAGCAGGTAATTAATGCTTTGACTAATCCTGATTTTGACGACGATCGCGAGTTTGTTGTGCGCATGGGTGTGCATAAGGATAAGCGCACGTTCGCAATCTGCGCTGATAAGTCTGCAAAATACCTGGACCGCGAGTTTGTCGATGCTTTGCAGACCGGCTCGCCGATGGAGGTTGACATTGAAGCAGTTGAGTAAGTCCGAGATTTCCGTGCTTAACAGGCAGATAGAGGAAAAGTTTCACCGGGCGGATTTCTTCTCTAAGAAAGACAAGGTTGTGATTGACGAGCTCGCGGATACTAAAGTTATTGTCAAGGATAAGGCTCCATTATTCTTCTATATAGAAAATAAATTAGTCCCAACATTAAAGCTTCTTTTGTCAGAAAACTTGCTAAAAACTATTACTGTTGACATGGGCGCTGTAAAGTTTGTGACAAACGGCGCAGATATAATGCGTCCGGGCATTACAAAAATAGATGATGGCATTAAGAAAGGCGATTTTGTTGTTGTCGTTGATGAAACTCACGGCAAGCCATTGGCTGTTTGCGAGGCATTATTATCGTCTGCGGATCTTCGCGCTTCTGATTCAGGAAAAGTTTTGAGAAATGTCCATTATATTGGGGACAGGTTATGGACTCTGGGGTAAGTGTGCGATATCATCGAGGCTTCTGTTAAAGTCAAAAACGGTTTCTTT
>JAHWHO010000006.1 GCA_019323255.1 Candidatus Woesearchaeota archaeon | reverse complement strand
CGTGCAATTCGTACAGCTTCGCAAGCGCATCACTGCGCCCTTCTTTCAAGTGCTTGTTAATCGCGAGATCACGAAAGCAGCCAAAAACGTAAATGAAATCAGCCATGGACCCTTTCTGTTCAATGAGCTGTTGAAGGTAAGAAAGACCTTTGCTGAAAAGCGAAGGCAGACAGTTGTAGGGCAATGCATCAGGACATGCTTTTGCATAAGCATCGAGTTTCCTGCACAGCAAAGGCAAATCAGTTGCAGACTCTATGTCCTTTTCAAGAGACCTGTTGATAAAATCAAAACCCTCGCGAAACTTGACTGCGGCCACGCCAACAGCTTTGTAAACTGCAATAGGCAAACTATCATTATTGTAAACATCACATTCAGTCCTGAGCACTTTCTCTTTAATATCGCCGGGCAGTTCTTTTACTTTCTTGGGCTGCTTAGTGCTGAATAACTCATCTACAATCTCGGCATATTTCGCGACAGCCCTGAAAACAGTAACCAGGTCAGCGCCCTTTTCCAATTTTGAGAGATAAATTCTTGCCCTTTCAGCAAGCTTCTGCTCAAGCGCAAAGCCCGCATGCTTAAGTGCAGTACAGGCATGATCGATAGCAGATGGCGGATAATTATCAATCGCAAAGAATGCTGCATTTCTGAATGCTGAGAAATCATCAAGATTGCGGCCCAGACCACGCAGCCTAGCGTAACTAATATTGAACGTGGCCAACTGGTCGAGAAGATCAATATCTGTAATGTTAAAAGGCAACGCATCAATGCCGCGGGTAAGCATGCGTACAGCAAGGTTTTCGAAAATATTGCCATTCATTAAATCCTCGAGAATCGGCTTAAGATCGTCATAGCGCTCCTTTCCCTGCTTAGGCATTCTTTTTGTACTATCCTCAAAAGAAAAGTTCGCTGACTTCACTTTTTCCCACAATATTGAGCCCGCTGAACGGATAAGAAAAGAATACTTGTCGAGATCAAAATTCAGAAGAGCACGAGTCAATTCCTGCTGAGCGAATTCTTTCAGATTGGGAACATCAAGCTCAGCATAATAATCAATGAATTGCTGCGCCACTGCATCAGGAAGGTCTGGTGTTTCACATAGAGCGGTAATGGCCGTATCGCATACCCTAATCAAAGTCTCAAGATCTCCTGATTGATAGGCAGAACTGACTGCTCGCTTCGCCTCTAATATACCAGATATCCTCCCTTCAGTCGCTGCAGACATATCACTCACGACGATAGAGTAGTTGATTGATTTATAAAGGTTTCGTATTGTTATCACTTTGAGATGGTTAAGTTACAGTTAATTAGTTTCCATATAGAAAATAATTATCATAAAAAAAAGAAATTAATCTCGCTTCTCCGCATCGAAATTGTAGCTAAGTCTGCCGCCGAAATAATCATCTTCTAATGTGTTGTTCGGCGTATACTCTAAAAGCTTAGATATATCCAGATCGAACATATCGCCAAGAGTTGGTCTTGGCTGTCCGAATGTAACCGGCTCTTGCGCCAAACCCCTCTGTGCTGTCAACTTTGCACTTTCTGAATTAAAGTAATGTTCAAATGCATTTTCAGGAATCGAATCCAGCTCCGTCTCGACTTTCTCAATCACATTGCAAATAGCGCGGTAGGTGCGAGCATCGCCCTCTCCGTTCATACCGAGTCTTACCTGCTCCCATGTTGCCAGACGATCAGCCAAGACTTGACGTCTGCGCTCAAGGGGCGTCTCAGTCAAATCTGTAGTATTCTCATCTTCGCTATGACCGCCGAAGAAACCGCCGCCAAAGCCTGCACCAAGTGCCAATAACGCTTCATACTTGGAATCATGTCCTTTTCCATAGTTTTTTTCTGTCATTAAATTCACCAAAGCTAGGTGAGGCAAAGGACTATAAAAATCTTTCTGTTTTTGACTACTGGTCAATAGTAAAGTTTTAATAATTCCCGAAAATTCCAAAAGATTTGAATAACAGTCAACAAATACGGTGCAAGATGGCCAGAAAGAAAGACTCAAACAGGAAGCTTACAGTAAAACAAATTGGGCAGATAGAAAAGAAAAAAACGAAAAAAAGAGAAAGAGAAGCAGAGATTAACCGGATCCAGGAGTTCTACACAACATACCGGTACTGTTCAGAAGCATATACAGAGTTCCTATGGCACATGATGCTGAATGCACTTGAGATAGAAGATACAAAAGATAACAGAGCATCACTAACCATGCTGGGCTCCTGGCCGCACAAACATAAGAGAACGGAAAGGGAAGCTGTCGAATGCATTGAAGGAATGCTTTCGAGGTCAGTCGCACCTGGATGGCAAAAACACAGAGGCCTTGATGTTATCTCCCAAGACCTCCGCTTTGAATTAAGCCAGATATCATTAAATCCTGTGTGCCAACAAATAGTAAGCATAGGCAGCATAAAAAGACGATTCGAAGATTTCATCAGAAGGGAGAGAGACCAGTTCGACGAAGTTGACAGAATCAGAAATGACATGATTGCGAAATACCCTGACCACAGCGAATTAGCTGTAAAAGTAAATTGCTTCAGCCTTCCCGGAGAACTGAAAGAAGTAATGATTAGACAGGTAATGGAATCTGTGACCAGAATCACTAATTATTATTTCGGCATACCCTGTGACTTTTACGACGATTTGGTTAACCTGATGCAGGGAGCCAATGGCCGGATGGCAGATTACATAATCGACCAACTTGGAACCCAAATAAATGTAGAAGATCCGCTTACGGTAGAAAAATTGGTAGAGCATCCTGAAGAAGTGCTGCCAGATCCGGAATGGTGGAAAGAGCTCAAAAGAACAGCCAATGCACTCGCAGAACTTCCGCCGGGAAGCTGCCTCAAATGCTTCGGCAAGCTAAAAGAGTTAGGCAAGACTGCAGATGAAGCTATTGCGCTAATGCAGGCATACCCGGAGTATGACAGGATATTAGAACTGTATGACGAGCCTTCAGAGTATAATGACAAAATAATGGATTTTGCAACAGAATCATATGTTTTCGGAAAAATTGTTGGACTGCTGCTCAAAAAATTTGACAAAAAAACCGTATACGAATTCCTATCAGAATACGGCGACTACCAGATCGGAAAAGCAAATCTCGCAACTCATGTACGAAGGCTCCGCAAATCACCTGAGGCCGTTGATGCAATAGTCGAGAATGCGCTTGAACTATGCTGTTCACAAAAGCCTGAAGAAGCTCTTGCAGCAACAAAAAAAGGCGCAGCAGTTCTCATACAATATCTTAAATTTGTAGACGAACCGTATAAACAACTCGCAATCATAAGATATGCCTCTGCAAGAGAAGAAGGCATCGAGAACTTCGCAGAGTCATTACGAAGACATGCAGATGAGAAAATTGCAGAGTATCTAGAACGAAATGATGCAGACTTAATTGATTTAGTCCGGGGAGATACCGAAGAAACGGTAGAGATGCGGCACCCGATACAGGATATGCAAAACCAAGAGCTGATAGCCAAGTACTATCTTGTTGCGGACCTTGCAGAATACCAATCTGCGCAATTGAGCAGCATTGACAGAGTTCTCACAGCAATCAAAGGCACAATATTTGAGCCTTTGCTGAGTACAGACTTGCGGGGAGCGCTATTAGACCAAGCAAGTTCGCGCAAACCGATAAGATTTATTGAGGCATATACAACAGGAGATCCTTATGAATACATGAAATCAATGATGTTTCCTAAAGCGGAAGAGGTTAAGAGGACAGCAATAGAAAGAGTCGTGCTGTTTATAGATGACCCGCATCCTGACGAGCTTGAATACATAGAGGCGAAGACAGGCATTAGAATAAGGCATGTTGACCGGTATGCTGCACCGAAAGTGATAAGCGACACTATCAGGGAAACAGATTTAGTGCTGCTTGAGACAAGCAGAGGAAAACATGAAGTATCGTATGCAGCGCGGAACGTTGCTGCCAGAAGAGGCGCTGTATTCAAGACATTCTCAGCATCGAACAAAGACAGGATAGTTGCAGAGATTCAGAAAGCTTTATAAATAACCTATCGCGACAAAGAGTATCCCAGTAACTCAACCACTTAGGTGGGAGGGAAGAAATGAAGAAAGAAGACTTCGTAAAAGCGATTGAAAAGATCGAGAACAAAGAGCGAAAGTTCAAACAGACTTACGAGCTAGTTATCAATCTAACAGGACTTGACCTAAAAAAGCCAGAGCAGCAGATAGAAGTGTGGGTGCCGCTGCCGCATGGAACAGGCAAAGAAATCAAAGTAGCTGCGCTTGTAGGCGGAGAGCTTAAAGAGCAGGCAGACAAAGTATGCGACTTCGCACTGCTGACGGATGACTTCGGAAAATACCCCGACAAGAAAGCAATAAAGAACCTATCAAGATCATACGACTATTTCATAGCACAGGCAAACATCATGCCATTAGTTGCAAAGACGTTCGGAAGATTCTTCGGACCGCACGGCAAAATGCCTAATCCAAAAATCGGCTGTGTAGTGCCGCCAAATGCAAACCTGCAGCCATTAGTCGAGAAGCTCAAGAAAACAGTCAAGGCAAGCGCGAAAACACAAGCAAGCGCAAAAGTCCCTGTAGGAACAGAAGACCTTGACGTTCAAAAAGTAGCAGAGAACATGCTGACAGTATACAATGCAATACTGCACAAGCTTCCGCAGGAGAAAAACAACATAAAAAATGTTCTTGTCAAGAAAACAATGAGCGCGCCGGTCAAGGTGGAGGAGGGGAAATAAAATGCCAGTAATAAAACCCGCCAACCCGAAGACGTGCAAGAAAGCGCAAGAAAAGAAAAACACGATCAAGAAGATAGAGAAACTTGCAAAAGACTTCCCAATCATAGGCATATTGAATATGGAAAGCCTGCCCGCAGCGAATCTATTGAGAATAAAGAGCGGACTCAAAGGAAAGGCAGAAATGCTTATGACAAGAAAGACGCTGATTGAGCTTGCGATAAAAAACCTAAAACTCGCAAACGGGGAACAACTAATTGAGCAGCTCAAAGGAATGCCCGCAGTACTATTCACAAAAGAGAACCCATTCTCGATATACAAGATAATCAAGAAGAGCAAGAGTCCTGCAGCAGCAAAACCGGGGCAAATAAGCCCGAAAGACATCGTGCTGCCAGCAGGACCAACGCCATTCGGCCCGGGACCAATCATCAGCGAATTCGCAATGCTTGGAGTCAAAGCAGGAGTTGAAGGCGGGAAAGTCGCAATCAAGGCAGACGCAACAATCGTCAAAGAAGGGCAAACTATCAAGCCGGAAGTGGCAAGCATGCTCCAGAAAATGGGCATTGAACCAATGGAAATCGGAATGGACCTCGCGTGCGTCTATGAAAACGGCGTCATATATGACAAGAAAGTGCTGGACATCGATGAGGATAAGTTCCTTGCAGACCTGGTGGGAAGCGCGCAACAGGCAGTCAACCTTGCGGTTGAGATAGGAATGCCAACAAAAGAAACAATCGAAATCATGCTCGCAAAGGCCGGAAGAGAAGCCACAACCCTTGCAGATGAAGCAAACTTCATGGCAAAAGGAATGGAAATGGACATACTGGCCAAAGCGCACAGAATAGCAACACATATTCAAGGAGGTCAATAAAATGGAATACGTATATGCAGCATTGCTGATACACAAAGCAGGGAAGAAAGTTGACGAGGCTACTGTAAAAAAGGTTCTTGAAGCAGCAGGAGTCACTCCTGACGAGGCCAAGATCAAGGCACTAGTTGCAAGCCTGGAAGGAGTAGATATCGAAGAGGCTATCAAGAAAGCAGCAAGTGCACCAGCGGCAGCAGCACCCGCAGCGGCTCCAGCGAAAGAAGAGAAAAAGAAGCCTGCTGAAGAGGAAAAGAAATCCGAAGAAGAAGCTGCAGCAGGGCTAGGCGCACTATTCGGCTAAAAACCTTTTTTTATTTTAAAAATAAGAGGAGATTCAATGCTAACACCGGAAGAGAAACAAGAAATAAGGACACAGATCGATGCGCTGCAAAAGGAAATCAAAGAATTGCGCAACCAACTGAATGATCTTAATAGCCAAAAGGAGAAACTTTTCCAGGAAAGAAGCTCCATAGGCAAGGATATTTCTGAACGAATCAAGAAAATAAAAGAGCTAAGGCAGAAAAGAAACGAGCTTACAGAAGCAGTAAAAAAAGACAAAGAAGAGCGAAAAAGAGTAACAGAAGAGATACAAGAGAAGATAGACCTGTACAAAGAAATACAGCCTGACACAGACAAGCCAAAAGAAAACCCATCAAGATTAAGAAAAGAGATAGAGAAGCTTGAGTACAGGGTAGAGACAGAAGGGCTCAGCTTCGACAAAGAGAAAAAAGTGATGAAGAAGATTAACGAGCTCAAGAAAAAACTCAAAGAGATAGAAGAAAGCAGCAAAGAATGGACCGATGCAAGAACATTAAGCAAAGAGATTAACAAACTGAAGAAAGAAGCGGACGCGATCCATGAGAAAATACAAGCAAGGGCGCAGACAAGCCAGGAAAAGCATGAAACGCTAATCAAGGAAAGCAAAGACGTAGATGAGCTCAAAGAGAAAGAGGCAGAGCTGACAAAACAGATAGACGCGAAAAAAGCAGAAATAGAAGAACTGAACAAGCCGCTTCAAGAAAAGCTCAAGAAGCTGACTGAACTGAACATCAGGATCGGTGAGCATAAAAAAGAGAAAAAAGAAGAACAGAAACAACAGAAGAAGAAAAAACTCGGTGATTTACAGGCAGAAGTCAAAGAAAAAATGCTCAAAGGCGAGAAACTAACTACTGATGATCTGCTAGTTCTACAAACTATGGATGAAGAAGATTAAAACTCTTGCTGCCAGTCATCAGGCCAAAGATTATCTGCAGGCAGAGCATCTCCAAAAACATCATCTGAAACAGGAATAGGCGCGATAGCACCTCTCATGATTTTCTGCGTATTACCCGCTGTTCTGTATCGTCCAGCCTGAGTTTTCTGTTCATGAATATAATCAAAATCCACTAAAACATGTGCTGGAAGATAAATTCTTACATGAGCGCCGTCATAATCCTTCCACCAGCCCTGTTCGCCAGGGGCAAGACCATTCTTAACAGAACCATCATGCCAGCGCCCGTCCTGCGCATTACTGTACTTGACAAAACCGCCAGCTTCCTTGACAAACTTGATGGTACCTCCAAGGCCCATTCCTTGTTTCCCCTTGGCGGAGTCTTCACGAGTTCCTTCTTCTCGAATTTTCCTTCTGAGTTTAGCAATCTTTTCTTCAAGATTAGCTTTATGTTCTTCCAATAGGCTTCTGTGGCCCTCGTCGAGTTCTTCCTTCAGTCTTGCTTCAGTATCTGCCAGAAAACCCTCATAAGAATAAGATGTTTTCAAATCTTCATACCTTTGCTTGATCTTTTCATAAGCTGCCGGCGTAAAACCTTTTGGCTCCTTTGGATCAGAGTTAACAATATCGATAACAAAATAAGTTTGAGGTTTGACTACAAGATCAAGATTGCTCTCAGTGAATGTAAGTTCAGACAATTCCTCCGGGCCAATCTCTTTCATTCTTGCACGAACTGCAATTCTGCTGTCGTGATAATATCCACTTGGCAGTTCCAGCCCATTAGGTGCTGTAACCCGTCCTTTACTGAGCTTCTTCATGGCATTATGAACTGGCTCGCCAACAGCATAGTCAAACAACAAATCAATCATCTGACCTTTAATTGGAAAATTTCCGAAAAGCGACAAAGTAAGAACCGCCCTGTCAGACAACTCTTTGCATTTGCCATTTTTGGCGTAAACCGGAAGCTTGACCTTTATCGTAGAATTAACGCTCTTACTCGCATGCTTATCATCAGAATTCGAGTGAAAGTTTGCGCTAATAAAGTCTAGCACTTCCTGTGGATAAATCTGCCTAAGTCCCTGGATTATCAAATCGTTTACTGTATTGTCTAATGTTCTCATTCTTCACTCCAGAATGAAGGATGATTTAGAATATATAAACCTTTCGCTTTTTGTTACTCTAAGGGGGTAAAATCCTTACTTTTTGGACTTCTTCAGTTTTTTGAGCCCTTCAAAAAACTCCTTGACGCGCTTGTCGCCCTTCGGCTCTGCCGAGGGGCCGAGCTCATAGTACTTCTTCTCGACAGTGGAGCCCCAGGAATATTCACCTTTTTCGTTCTTGACTTCCACAAGCCTGAATTCGCCGAGCTTCGCACCCTTCTTAAGATTGTAATAGATATTCTCCCTCGTCACGGCAGGGAAGAGTTCGTTATAGTATCGATGAACTTCATAGCCGTAAGCCTTGCCCATCATCGCAAGCATCTCTACAATATTCTGCCGCACATCAGACTTAATCGGACGCCCCCTTTTCATAGAAAAAATGAAGAATCACGAGTATAAAAAGGTTAGTGACTACTAGAGCATTACTTTTTAGATGATTTCCTGCGCATCTTCTCGTGCTTCGCAATCACCTGAGAAGTTCCAACAACAGCGTCAGGACTCAATGAGATGCTGTCAATGCCGCAGTCGACAAGGAACTCTGCAAACTCAGGGAAGCTCGACGGGGCATCGCCGCAGATGCCAATTTTCTTTTTCTTTTCCTTCGCAATCTGGATCACATGCTCGACCATCCTAAGAATGGCTTCGTTGCGCTCGTCAAAGATGTGGGAAACTAAAGCAGAATCCCTATCGACACCCAGCGTCATCTGAGTCAAGTCGTTCGAGCCGATGCTAAAACCGTCAAAGATCTTGCAGAACTCATCAGCGCAAATCACATTGCTTGGAAGCTCACACATGACATAAACCTGCAATCCGTTCCTGCCCTTCTCAAGCTTAAACTCCTTCATCACCTGAAGAACCTTTTTGCCTTCCTCAACAGTCCTGCACATAGGAATCATGACTTTAACATTCGTCAAGCCAAAAACTTCCCTGACTTTCCTGATCGCTGCACATTCAAGGCCAAAAGCCGCTTTATACTGCGGGCTGTAATACCGCGAAGCTCCACGCCAGCCAAGCATGGGATTCTCCTCCTTAGGCTCAAATTCACTGCCGCCAATCAGGTTAGCATATTCATTGCTCTTGAAGTCGGAAAAACGCAAAATAACATCCTTAGGATAGAATGCGGCAGCAATCATACCAATGCCCTGCGCAAGCTTATCGACGAAAAACTCCTTCTTGTCTTTATAGTTGACAGTCATCTTTGCTATCTCTTCCTTCGCCTTATGATCTTTCAGCTTGGCAAAATGAATCAAAGCAAGCGGATGAATCTTAATGTACTCGTTGATAATAAACTCCTCACGTGCAAGGCCAACACCTTCGTTAGGAAGGAATGAAAGCTCAAATGCCTGGTCAGGATTACCAACATTCATCATAACCTTAGTTTTCGGCATCGCATATTTTTTCAGATTAATCTTGTTAACAACGAACTTCAGCAAGCCCTCGTAAACCCTGCCATCTTCTCCTTCCGAGCAGGAAACTGTAACCTTCTGGCTGGACTTAATCTTCTGTGTTGCATCATTAGTGCCGACGACACAAGGCAAACCGAGCTCCCTCGAAACGATCGCAGCATGACTATTTGACACAAGCAAAGGAGTATACCTCTCAGAAAACACGACATAGTTATGATCAAGCTCATCACGTGCTTCAACTTCAATATTGAAAACGTCTATACGCCCAAGATCTGCAACTTGCTTAGCCCGATACATGCGCAGATCAGAATTTACTATTTTTCTGAGTGCTTCGGACTCAATTCCAGTTTTCGCCAAGATTTCATCAATTTTTGCAGAGCCAATCAATAGATTATTCTGTACATAAGGCTTGATTTTGCCACTAATGTTGACAGTATTAATAATATTCCCAAGAATCTGCTTCGCCGAAAACAGCTTAGTGCCAAGAACTTTTTTATGTGCTGTGCGCTTAACTCTTTCTGTGTGTTCCATTATATCCTGAAGAGACTCAACAATCTGCAAATTGAAAATATTCCTATTTTTAGTTATTTGAGGTATTATGCCATTCTTCAAACAAGCAACGATTGCTGCTTCAAGCACATGTCGCTTTTTAATATAAATCTGGAGGCGATTGTTATAGAAGGTTCCATCGCCATCAATTAAACCCGCCAAGAATTTCAAAGAAGTTACTTTATCTAATCTAAGAATAAACTCAGGAAGCTCAGAAAATAAAGTAGTGAAAGTCAATGCGGCTTGAAGACTATAACAACGATAGTCCATAGCATAACCGGATATCTGCCGGCCTCTTATCATGCTAAGACTATGTTTCCCTCTAGGAACAAGCATTTTACCAAAAACCTCTTGGAAATTCTGATTGACTCTATCAATGAATGCTAATTTTTCTTGTGTTGGTTTTTGGGTGAAAGTGACAGTTCCTCTCCTAGGTGCCGACATACCATACATAAGACTTACATGACCATCACTAGCTATTGCGCCTAGGAGATATGCCAATTTGTCAACGGAATTATCTATAATAGTCTCTACGGCAGGCAGCCTGTCTACAACATTCACGGCCTCATCAGATGATATTATTGAGTCAATTCTTTTCTTGGTAAGCGCCCTACCATCGCATGTAAAAAACTTATGATCCGGCGTGGTCTCAATCCAATTTTCATCAATTTTACCAGTCTGAGAACATGCAACCCGGATGGCTGGTAAGCGATTCTTAGTTGTACATTCAACGCGCTTCCATTCCGCTTTTAATGTATTAGCATTAATCGACCATACCAATAATTCTTCTCCTTGATTGTGCAACTCATGTAATTGCTCAAAAGACATAATGCCTTTATCCGTCAGAATTTTGGTTTTGCCCCCGAAACAGGTCCTCCCTCCTCTATTCGTAACAATCGCCGAAGCAATACGCATTATAGGAACCCAGTCAGGATCAGTCATCTCAGTGACGAGTATCTCTCCCTGCTTGAAATTACTAATATCCTTAACATCCTTGATCACCCTCGCAGCACCCTGGCCGATCTTGCTTCCAACAGCAACGCCCTCGCAGAGAACCTTGCCCTTCTTCTGCAGCTTATACTCCTCAAGCACATTCCTGTCCCTAATTGACTGAACCGTTTCAGGACGGGCCTGCACGATGAACAGCTTATTCGACTTGCCATCCTTTGCCCATTCGATATCCATCGGAGTCCACTTATTGCGCTTCTTGCTGTAATGATCCTCAATAATAACCGCCCACTTTGCAAGCTCAAGCACGTCCTTATCATCAAGGCAGAACTTGTGGCGGTCATTAATCGGAGTACTGACCTTCTTCACAGGACTTTTCGTGGACTCGTGGCTGTAAATGATCTTCGTGGCCTTGTCGCCAAGACGCTTGCTGATAATCGGACGAAACTTTTTCTCCAAAGTTGGCTTAAATACAATGACCTCATCAGGATTCACAGTACCCTGTACAACAGACTCGCCGAGACCATAACTTCCGTTAATGATAACTGCATTCTTGAACCCTGACTCAGTGTCAATCGTAAAAGCAACACCTGCGCTGCCAACATCAGAGCGCACCATCTTCTGGACGCCGATAGAAAGCGCGATCTTGAAATGGTCAAACTTCTTCTCAGTCCTGTAAGCTATAGCACGGTTAGTGAACAGAGAAGCGAAACAGCGCTTACACGCGTCGATAAGGTTGTGAATTCCAGAAACGTTAAGGAAAGTTTCCTGCTGGCCTGCAAATGAAGCATCAGGAAGATCCTCCGCGGTAGCAGAAGAACGCACAGCTACATCAACATTAGCAGATTTGTACTGCTTGCTAAGCTTCCTGTAAGCCTTTGCTATCTCAACCCTAAGCTCGGGCGGGATCTCACAATTCAAAATGATATCACGACACTTCTGGCCTGCAGCAGAAAGGGAACGCACATTCCTGACATTAAGCCCGCGAAGCGCAGACCTCAACTTACTGAAAGCACCCGATTTCTCAAGCACATAGCGATAAGCATAAGCTGTAATCGAGAAACCATTCGGAATACGCACACCCTTCTTAACCAGATTCTGGTACATCTCACCCAAGGAAGCATTCTTGCCGCCAACTAAAGGAACATCAGAAATGTCAGTCTCATTAAACCAAAGGATAAATGACTTGGACTTGTCCATCAAAACCCACCTCTTTATAGTCAGAAAGAAATGATATAGTTATAAAAAGGTTGTGGATTCACGCATGGCCAAAGGCCCTAAGCAAAACCGTTAATACAAGAACCAGACAGGAAAAATAGAACGCCACTTTAACAAAAGGCATACCGCTCTCAGAAGAACTTCTCTTTAAGTTTTCAACAATCCTTCGATCGTAATTCATAATCTCACCACAACTGAAAGCACAGCAATCAAACCCATATAAAAACCTTATCATAATTGATTAAGAATGTCATGCGCATCAATACCCGACTCAAGAGACTCAAACAAGCCGTTTGCCTTAAGCGAGAACCTTAGCCGCAGCTGCCTAAGCTCATAATCAGTCACTCTCGCAGATTTATCTGCATCAATAAGGCCATAAGGATACCCGAGAAAAACAGGATCAGAGGAAAGAGGCAAAAGGCGCGAGAGCGATTTCTCAATATGGCTCCTGTCGAAAACATCAAAACGGAAGATGTACCTTGAATCAGGACTAAGCTTGGCAAAACCAACCTGGCCATCAATAAAATAATACCAGCAGCCGGAAGGCGCCATAGAGTTTATTGCCTGCAAAGCGGAGGCTCCCGAATCAGTACAAAGGCGCGAAGTCTTAGAAAGACCAACAACATGAACCCCTTTATTCTGCGAAGCACGCCCCAAATTCTTTAATTCGTTCTCAAGAAAAGGCCCTGCAGAAATCAGATCACCGTCGCGCACGAGCAAATCCTCTTTGTTGAGACCTGCCAGAATTTTCCTAGCAAAACGAATTTCTTCGACCTTTCTCACATGATTGGCGATAACATCAGGAGTAATCCTGTGCTGGCCGGACTTCAAAGCAGGATCAAGGCTGCTGATTTTCACAGGATCAACGAGAAGATTACCATCCGCATCAAGAATCTTGGCTTCATAGAAAAGATCAAGATTTTCCTTAATTGCCGCGACAAAGATAATGAATTCAACTACCGTCCTGTTTGTCCTTTTCTTACCTTCATATTCGACTGCACTCAACCGGGCAAACTGGACGCTAATATTAGGCGCGCGCAGGATATCCCCATTTCCACCGTCTATGAAAACAACACGGCCGGAAGAGCGATGCAGTGGCTTAAATGCATCCTTCTTTAGAGGAACCCGTACATGGTCGTTAATATGAACCACTCTTCCAGGCTCAGACGGACACAGATAAGGGACAATGACATCAAATGCTTTCATGGAAATCAAAAAACTCGATGGAATAAAAAGAATATCTGTGGCAGAGGATATAATGCGCAAACTTTAAATATTGCCCGCAGGAGTCTTCACTCCAGAGTGAAGATGAGAAACCCGATAAGAAGACTAAAAAGACAACTCCATAGATACAAAAACTTTCATAAGATAGGAAGCGGAGGCACTGCGATCGTATATGCAGTAAAAGCACCTTCCGGACAACAAGTTGCATTAAAATGGTACATAAAGAAGCCACGACGCCACCTCGCTGCCTCAGACCACTGTGCTGACCTGTCCTGGCCTTACTCTAACAAGAAACTTTTTTTACACCCAAATATTGTCAACGTACTTGAAGAAGGCTACATTAAGCCTGCACCATATATAGTAATGGAATACATAAAAGGCAGAAACCTCGAGGATAAACTGCCAAGCAAACACAAACTGGGCGCATGCTTTTTAGAAATTGCAGACGCACTAGAAAGCCTTCACGATAAAGGATTTATACACAGGGAGCCAAACCTGAGAAATATAGTCTACGGCGGAGAAAAAGCAACACTCGTCGACTGCGACTTAATGGCAAAAGAACCTTTTGAAGAGGAAGAGGTAGTAATATGCTCGCCAGATTACTTCACTCCAGAACACAGGATTGATGGCAACCACATTCTAACCCGCAAAACAGATGTTCATATGTTCACAGCAGCAATATATGATGCATTAACAGGGACGACTGCACTGTACAGGGCGATGCCGGGCTTAGCAACGGTAGCAGACCCTTATTTGCGATGGCGTTACGCCTCAACCCTGCTTGAAATAGGATACGACAGATCAATTCCAAAAAATCTACGAGTCAGAGAACCTGAGAAATGGGACAGGCTATTTGAAGCAGGACTAGCAACAAAACCAGAACAAAGACCAGACATGAGCGAACTAAAACCACTCATAAGCGATGCATTTGGAAGTGAAAAATGAAAGATCTAAAACAATATGAAGCTCTAATCAACGCACTGCCAGAGTATGAAGCCTGGAAATACATAGCGGAAGGCGGCGCAGGAACTGTATTTGAAACAGTCCACAGGCCAACAGGACAAAAAAGAGCGATAAAATGGTATGTTACTAAAGAGCATGCATTGCGTAGAAATATGATCACAGCATCAGAAATAGGCAAGGACGCAACACTGCAGACAGCAAAAAGAATATTCAACCACCCCAACCTCGTACAAATCTATGAAACAGCATTCGTAAACATAGATAGGGCAGAATACCTAGATGAAATAACGAAGAGAGATGCAGAATATGTTACAATGGAATTTGTAAGAGGAAAACCAATCTCAAAGATCCCGCGAGAATGTTTCACACTAACAGAGATACAAGAAGTGATGAACGGCGCGATAGCGGGAGTTGGCCATATTCACAAACAAGGATTTGTGCACGGAGACCCGACAGACAACAACATACTGGTTCCAGACTCAAAAATAATCGACTATGACCTATTAGTTCCAATAAATACAAAAATAGACATAAAT
>JAHWHO010000049.1 GCA_019323255.1 Candidatus Woesearchaeota archaeon | reverse complement strand
GCCTTTAACATAGTTCATATTTTTGGGCGAGTAATATACTGGCTGTTCCTGCTGGCTCATTTGGCATACAATAAACAGCATGTCTCCGAGTGATAAAGTATAATTCTTGGTGTAAATATGATATTGTCTTGGGAATCCGCCTTCTGTTATTATCCTGCGTGCAGAAAGGTCAAGGTATTCTTTCACATAGTTCCTGACCCATTCTGCTTCTTCGTAGCTTAGCACTATAGTATTCTTGTTAGGGTTTAGGATTATTTCCTGTTCATAATATGTTTCCGGCTTTATTCTCCTTGTCTCGCTAAAGTACTGCGTGTCAAATCCAATCGTGTAGGTTCCAAATGGGATTCTTGTATTTGTATCGCCGTTTAATTCTACCGGGTTGCCGTCGATGTCTTTTCCTCTCACCACCACTGATGGAAACAGTTCTTTCTGTTTGTACGGCTCGTAGAATTTCGTGCTGGAATAAGCAAATGTGCCTGGTTTGAGTGTTATTGTCTTGATAACTGGCAGCGGGTTGAATATTGTGTTCTTCTGCTGTATCAGGGATTCTCTGTACTTGCCCGTGTATTGCAGTAGATATATGCCTCGTGGCACTATGGCAAAGACTTTCTCTCCTGTATGCACTTGTTCTCCTGCGATAAGAATGCCTTCTATTGGCTGGCTGTCCACGAATTTCACATAATATATAGTTGGGAAAAGAAGATACACTGCTGCGATTAATAAGATCAAAATTGCTACATTGAGCCATTTGGGTGTTCGCGCAAGGTCAAAAAGGATTACAGTCACAAAAAGATAGAGCATTATAGCCACAGGAGGCGCTATCGCCTTGTACATTATCGGCAGCCTGAATGAAGCGAATATCGCTGCAGCTAATGCAAGTGTCATCAATGCGAACAAAGTTAATCTGCGGGGTTTCACAGTATCATCAATACCAGTAGCGTCAATGCCGAGCCTACAACAATTCCTAATGATATGTGTGCTGCAAGGGCTATGTGGTGGCTTGCTGGCTCTACTATCGACCTGAATTCTTCGTTCATAACTGCTTTGCGTTTAGTCTTCTTTTGCACCTTTTTGGCTTTTTTCATAGGCTTCTGTACCTCTTCTATTCTTTTCTCCACAAGTCTTCTCATATTGTCTTTTGTCCTCGCAGTCTTGATTAATTTTGCGAGGGTTTTCTCACGCATGACCTGCTCAAGCCATGCTGCAAAGTCATTCTTGTCCGCATTAACATGATGCTTAAATGTATCCTGCGTCATGTTTTGCAGTGCTCGCTCTAGCTCTTGGAGGTTCTTTATCGTTCTTCCGTCTTGCACCCAAAAAACCTTGTCTGGGGGACAGTGTCTCATTTGTTCAGATACCCTGCACTATCGACAGCCGGGTAATACATCCTTGTATCTGGACATTGAAAATCCCAATGTCGTGCTCCTGTTGCAATTGGGATTTTCATTTTGCGTGTTTCTTTAGCTCCCTTACGATTTCTTTTAGCAGTGCGAGCTGCAGCTCCATTCTTGTTTGGGCTTCTCTCATTTCTTCTGCTAGGCTTTTGTCCTCAAATACATGCTCTACCCAGTTTGCGAAGTCGTTTTTGAACTCGTTCACATGGTCCTGGAAGACCTGTTCAGGCATTGTTTCAAGCTCGTCTATAAGGTGGTAGACCGTCTCGAGTTTTCTGCCGTCCTGCAGGATGAAGCACTTCTCTTCGGGTGCTTTGCCAAGGATTTTTCTCTTGACGCATACCGTTATCGTTCTCTTTGGCGCCTTTTTCACAGCTTTTTTAGCTGTTTTTTTGGCTGTTTTCTTTTTGGTTTTTGCCATTTTTCACCTCATATTCTTTTCAATCGTGTTTTCATATCCTGTAATACATTCTGGATATTGATAAAGCAGTCATACGGGCTCTCGTATGGGTTGAAGTACTTGTGCACATCCCCGTCCGCGAACCATTTCGTGCACATGTAGTATAAATGGTCGCTTGTTGTGAGCCTGTTCCACGACTGCTTTAGTTCTTTGTCTTTTGACTTTCTTACCCTGTGCTTTATGCTGAAGATTTGCTGTGCTATGCTTTGCTGCATTTTGTTGCCTACCCAAGCGCTCGTGTCTCTCTCCAAATCCGCCCAGCTTATTGTATGCGGCACGTCTATCTCGTCTTTTGGCTTTGCTTCGATTACTTCGCTCGGCGTGTGGAAGCTTATATTTCGTGCTTTTAGCGCCGCGGGCAGGTGCTTAAGGAAGTGGAATATTCCTGTGTCTTTCCATTGGTGTTCGCCGAATGTTTCGTAGTCCATGAACAGGTTGATGCTGTCGCCTAACATGGGTGCGACCCATGATGCGAACTTGTCTGCTGTCAGCGGGTAGCCTTCCCAGTTCTTGTTGCCGAACCTGAATGCTATGTCATCACTTAACTTGTAGTTTTTCATCAGCAGTTTTATCTTGGCGCCCTTCGCTTTGTACACAAAATTGGGGCTTTTCCAGCCGAGCACCGCATCCCATCCTTCTGTTAGTATTGCCTTGAATCCCATTTTCTCGACAATCTTTGCGATTTCATTATTATAGACCAGCTCTGTGTTCCTGAATATCTTGGGCCTTTGTCCGAATTCCCTTTTCATCGCCTTGCCATGCTGTTTTACTTGCTCTTTGAATTCATCCGGATCAAATAATGAGCTTAGTGAATGGTAGTATGTTTCATTTAGCAGTTCAACTTTGCCTGTTGCAACGAGTTCCCTGAAGCTGTCGATTACTTCAGGGCAGTATTCTTCAAACTGCTCGAGCGCAGTTCCTGTTATGCTGTACGCCGCTTTGAAGTCTTGATGAGTATTCAATAACTGCTGTATGACTTTATTTGCGGGCTTGTAGCACTTCCTTGCTACTTTGAGCATGATCTCTTTGTTCTTTTTCTCGTCGAAGGAGTCTTTCTTCTTTCCAATGTCAAACAGGGGATATTTTCTTAGTCTATACGGCTGATGAACCTGGAAGTAAAAGCATACATTAGTCATCCTATCACCTTCTTGTATATCTCGTTGACTTTTTCTGCAGGTTCTATAATATTGAACCGCTCGCCTTCTTTTGTTCCGTTTTGTTTTAGCTCATTATAGAGCGCCTTGCTTCTGAGCACGTTGACTATTTTGTTTGCCATCTCGTCTGTATCCCAGAAATCAACTTTGAGTGCATGTTTTACGACTTCGCTTACTCCGCTTTGTTTGCTTATCATTATTGGTGTTCCCTGCTTGAGGCTCTCTAATGCTACAAGGCCGAAGGGCTCGCTGACGCTTGGCATTACATACAGGTCTGCTGATGCGAATGCGTCATGCACTGCTTTTCCCTGCAGCACGCCGGTGAATATGACATTATTGCTTATGCCGAGTTCTGCCGCCCTGTCAATCATTCTTGGCATCATGTCTCCGCTTCCGACTATTATGAACTTTGTTTTTGGCTCGTATTTGAGCACTTTGCCTGCTGTTTCTATGAAATAGTCCGGTCCTTTCTGTATCGTGATCCTTCCCAGGAACAGTACTGTTTTATCCTTGAACGGCTTGACACAGCTGCTTTTTGGTATGTCATCTATCCCCCAATGCACCACTTCAATCTTCCCGGCAGGAATTTTGTATGCGCGCATTACATTTTGTTTTGTATACTCGCTGTTCGCTATGACTTTATCCGCAGCCATCATTCCCTCGTATTCTATCTGGCTTATGTAGGGGTTAGGATTGCCGCCTGTCCTGTCGAACTCTGTTGCATGTATGTGCGCAATTAACGGCTTTTTGCTCTTCTTTTTCGCATTCATTCCTGCTTTGTATGTCATCCAGTCGTGCACGTGTATTACATCATGCGGCTCTTTTGCGAACTCAGCTGCGACTTTTGCATATCTTTCAACTTCCTCAAATAGGTTCTTGCCGTAGACTGTGTTTCCGAATTGACCGTACGCGGCTTCATATGATTCGGAACTTGCATATGCGGTCATTGTTGATTTTATTTTTTTGATCTTGATGTGCTTTGCATTTGCGCCTATTAATTTGACAAACTTCGCTTTCGCTCCTTCTGGCGCGATGGGCATCACGAATGTTACTTTTGTTCCAATTTCTGCCAAGCCTTTTGTGAGGTCATAGCAAGCCGTTCCTAATCCACCTGACTTGTATGGTGGGAATTCCCAGCCGAACATTAATACGCGAAGACTCATTTTGCCACCTCCGCGAGCTTGTAGATTTTCACGTATTTGCTTAGAAACACCGGCTGGACTTTTCCCATCCCAATAAGATATATCAGCTGCTTGTCAACAGTTCGCCATTGCGCTTTCGTCGCTTCAGCTATCTGGTTTACTGTTTTCTCTCCTTTCGAGAGCTCTTTGATTATCGCCTGCCTAAGCTCTTCGAAAGTCCTCTTTTTCCTTCGCGCAGCCAATAAGGCACTATAAGCAGAACTTCTATATATAATTAACTAATCTCTAGTATATAAAATGCAGAAGTTCTGCATATAATGGCTCTGTGATAATACTAGATTGTTGATTAGAATTATTTTACAAACTCAACATTCTGCATTCCTTTGAACGCAATATCTCCAGTTAGAAACGGTATTTTCATCTGGCATGCAAGCATATATCCTATGCAGTCAACCATGCTTAATTTCTTTTTTTTGTTCATATACCTAAACTCCATTGCTTTCTTGACAAGTGCAGGGCTGAACTCGATAAGCCTTGCTAGGATCATTTCGCTTTTCTTCGGCTCGCCCTGCTTGAGAAACGCGTAATGCACTTCAGCAATATTCAGCACAGATGTAACTATCTGCTCCTCAGCGTATTTAGAATACGCAGGATTGCCGTTGAATATCTCAAGAATTGCATACGAATCAAAGAAATACATCAGTCCAGCTCCGCATCAATCTCTTTCATCAGCGCAGCAACCGGTTTTCTTAGTTTGCCCTTGCCAAGAATGTCCCTGACTCTCGTTGTCTCACGCGCAGGGGTAATGTGTACTATTATGTCCTGGTTTTCTTTCATGCCCGTTGACTTCGGCAGTATTATTCCCAGAGAATTCCCCCAGCTTTTGACTTTTGCTCGTAGTTCTATCATACGTTTATACATGTATAACTAATATATAAGCTTTATGCACTTTTCGCGTAATCCTTAAACAGATCCTTGAACGTCATTATCCCTACAGGTTTTTCATTTTCTGTCAGAACTATGCTTGTTACTCCTTTCATCATCTGGACCGCCTTCGGAACTTTTGTGCCGGGTGCAGTGCAGCAGACTTCTGTAACCATTATGTTATCTACAGGAACTCTGAGTGTATGGATTTTATCCCTGACACCATACCCGCTTCTCTTGCCGTTCTCATGCGACGCATTCTCTGGAATTCTTAAGCCTTCAAATACTCTCCAAAGCTGGAATTCTTCCATTAGGTTGCCTGCGGATACCAATCCTACAATTTTGGCTTTTTCATCAACTATTGGAACATGAGTTATATTCCTCTTTGTCATCAGCTGCAGCAGTTTTCCAAGCTCATCAGTATATTTCAATGTCTGTACCTTCATTGTTGCCAGATCCTTTACTGGCACTTGTTTGTATTCTGCAGCGATTGCATTTGCAAGATCCGCTGCTTCAACAATACCGATTATCTTGTCATTCGACATGACCGGCAGTGCGGTTACATCCGCAGTATTCATCAGTCTTGCCATCTCTTTAGCACTCGTATCCAGACTAAGTATAGGCACGAAGAAAGGGGTCTTTGATTTGGATCTTTTCTTTATGATGTTCCTGACTTTCATTGTATGCGGGTCTATCCTGCTGGTGAGCAGGAATTTCTTGCCTACCAGCCCTAAATATTTCTTGCCCTCAAAAACAAGTGCATGGTGTGTCTTGCCCCTGCGCATTTTTCCAAGCATCTGGGAAACTGTATCATCTAAGCTTATCTTGACATACTTTTTAGTGAGAATATCCTTGGCTATCATCGGATCACCTCTAAAGAAAAAGAAAGAAGAAGTTGCTTTTTAATGTTACTTTTTCCTGCGTTTCTTAGCTTTTTTCTTTGCCTTAGGAGCTTCCATTACGACAGAATGGTCGAGTTCTGGCTCTCCTACATCATATGTCTCAATTAGTTCATCCATTGTGAGCTCTTTATCGATTTTTGTCATGCTTAGCACAACTCCTGTTACATTCGCCAGCAATGCGAGTCCGAAAATGCCCAGAATGCTGACATTTGTGTAAAGCCAGAGTATATTGGCTAAGCTGAGCGCGAAAAGTATTGTCATCAATGGATAAGACCATCCGGCATCCACCCACATTCCGAAGAATCCTGCCAGTATGACCAGGCCTGCGACCATTAATATTAGGAACTCGACCCACCAGAATTTTTTCATTCTGCTCATGAGCATTAGCGCTGCTCCGAGATTTATTGCCATCAGTATGACAAGTGTAAGTACTCTCATAATACCATCCCCTCCTTGTGCTGTTGTTTTGACTGCCCGCCCATGTTAATAAAGTTTTCCATCGTCGAGTAGTACTAGCTCGGTGATAAATAGTTAATTGGTAAATCTTATATAACTGGTGCATTGTCTTTTTGCCATGTACGATCTGATTATTGTTGGTGCGGGCAGTGCAGGATTGACTGCTGCGATTTATGCTGGTAGGAAGCAGTTGAAGACGCTTCTCATTACAGGCCATAATGTTGGCGGTGAGACTAATTCAACAAATGACATCCAGAATTATCCTGGTTATGCAGGGCCGGGTCCTGAGCTTATGGTTAAGTTCCATGAGCAGGCGAAGAAATGGGGTGCTGAACAGCTCGAGTCTTCTGTCAAAAGGATCACAAAGGAAGCGCACTTTATCATTGAGCTTGAGGACGGCACTACGCTTGAGTCTAAAGCAGTTATTCTTTGTTACGGCCGGATCCGCAGGAAGCTGAACATTCCGGGAGAGGAAGAGTTCTTCGGCAGGGGCGTATCAACCTGCACAACATGTGATGCTCCATTCTATAAAAACAAGACAGCAGGTATTGTTGGCGGCGGAAACAGCGCTGTCGAAGGCACGCTCGAGCTTGCAGGAATTGCAGACAAGGTCTATCTTATTCATCGCCGCCAGGGTTTCCGTGCTGATGAAGTTACTGTCCAGAAAGCGAGGGACAATCCGAAGATTGAGTTTGTTCTTGATTCTGTCCTTACAGAAATAAAAGGCCAGCAATTTGTTGAAGGCGTAACTGTAAAAAACGTAAATAGTGAAGAAACAAGGGAGATTAAGCTTGACGGAATCTTTCTCGAAATTGGCTGGGTTACTGACACGGCAATGGTTGAAGGATTGGTAGAAACTAATCCTGCTGGCGAGATCATTGTTGATAAATTGTGCAGGACAAAGACGCCCGGCCTTTATGCTTGCGGCGATCTAACCGATATCCCTTTCAAGCAGACCGTGATTAGCGCGGGCATGGGCGCAATAGCGACGCTGGAAGCTTACAGGTTTGTCTCAGGAAATTAGAACTCATCTGCTGACATGTCTTTCAGCATGCCTTTTTTCTTGAGAAGGCTGACTTGTAGCGGCCTGTACTTGTAGACTACATCTCCTTTTTCATTGCCGCCGAGTTCCCACGGCTCGATTAGCAGCACGTCGCGCTCTCTGACCCAGAGCCTTCTTTTCAGTCTTCCAGGAATTCTGCAGATCCTTGTTTTCCCGTCAAGGCATCTGACTTTCATCCTGCTCCCCCCAACTCTCTGCTCGCAAACTCCAAGAACTTGATTCTGCCTCGGCATAGGCGTTCTTCTTATCTCTTCTAATTCTTTCTGTCTCTGCTCTTCTGCCGATAGCGCTGGTTTTTTCATCTGTTTAAATCCAATCTGGCCTATTTATAAAGGTTTGCACAAGGCGTGAAAAAGTCTGCTCTGCCGCCAATTCTGCGAGCCTAATCTATTTTTCTTTTAACTGACAGGAGGGTTGGCGCCTTCGGCGGATGTCAGTCATCTGGAAGAATGCTAAGGCGAGCCTGCGGCAGAGCAACCGAAATAGAATTTCACGCCCACTGGACAGGGACACGTTACGCTTTTTAATGCAGCTTTCTAGCTATTTTTTAATGATCGATCAATCGTTCATTTTCCTTCCAAAAATTGGTGAGCGGACAGAGAGGAAAATCTGGCAGAATGGTATTCCTGATTGGAATTGTTTTCTTAGCTCTCGTGTTCCTGGCTTCTCAGGCGCGAGAAAAGAAATTCTTGATTGGCGGATAAGGGAAGCGAAAAAGCATCTTCATCATGACAATCTTCCTTATTTTGCATCTTATTTTCCTGGCAACCAGCAGTGGCGGTTGTGGGATAAGTACAAGGATGATGCTGTTTTCCTTGATATTGAAACGTCCGGTTTCTATGGTGATGTCACAGTTGTCGGCATCTATAATGGCGAGGAGTCTGTGTCTTTAGTTCGCGGCTTCAATCTTGACCGTCATAATTTTGAGCAGGCAATGAAGGATGCGAAGCTTGTTGTCACATTTAACGGCAGGAGTTTTGACATTCCTGTACTGCGCCGTTACTTTAACTTCGATCTTAAGGTTCCGCATATTGATCTTCGCTTTGTCGCGCAGAAGCTTGGATATACCGGCGGGCTGAAAAAGATTGAGAAAGAGTTAGGGATAAAGCGTCCTGACGAAGTTGCTGATGTTTCAGGCGCAGAAGCTGTTTACTTGTGGCAGATGTGGAAATCTACCAATAAACCTCATTATCTTGATCTGTTGGTTGACTATAATCGGGAGGATATAGTGAATCTTCTTCCTCTGGCATCGCGCCTGATTCCTGAGCTCTGGCGGCAGACGCGCGGCTGATATTCTTTAGCGCTTTTTCTTCCGCAGCGGGCGTCATTGGCGGCGCAGTATTATTTTCTCCAGTAATGTTTTTTGCCATATCTTTTATGCCGTCAACAGATTTGTCTACCCAGTCTGGCAGAACGCCTGCTTTCATCAGTATCATCACTGCCACGACCAGCACCAGTAATATGAGCGCAACTTTCACAACGGTCTTCGCAACGCCGAGCGCTAGCTTTATCAGTAGAAGCACGATCAATACCGCGCCTATGACTATAATTAGTGTTTGCAAGTCCATGCAGTTTTAAGATTGCAGTGCCGTTTATATTCTTTGCCATAGAAGCGCTTAAATATCT
>JAHWHO010000048.1 GCA_019323255.1 Candidatus Woesearchaeota archaeon | reverse complement strand
TCCGGAAACACCTGTTATTGCGGTCAAAATACCAGTAGGGCTTTTAGCACTAACATTCTTTAGATTATGAAGCGAAGCATTTTGAATCGCAAAAAAACTTTTTGGCGCCCTGCGCTCTGTTCTCTGACCAACTGATAGTTTACCGCTCAGATACTTTCCTGTAAGAGAGGCGGGATTTGACATGATAGACTTAGGCATTCCTTCTGCGACGACTCTACCGCCAAGCTTGCCCGCACCAGGACCAATTTCCAGCACATGATCAGAAGCAAGAATAACATCAGGATCATGCTCCACAACAAGAACCGTATTCTGCATATCCCTCAAATGCACAAGTATTTCGACCATCTTGTCGACATTCTTCGGATGCAAACCGGTAGTTGGCTCATCGAGAACATATACCATTTCTATCAAATCTGAGCCTAGCTCCCTCGCGAGCTTTAGTCTCTGTGTTTCACCGCCAGATAAAGTATCTAGGCCCCTGTTCAAACAAAGATAACCCAATTCAACATCAACCAGATACCGAATGCCATCGATAATCCTGTTCAACAATTCTTTTGCGGGCAGCTTTATTTTCTGGACTGCCTTAAGTAGCTCATTAAGCTGCATATTTGAATAGTCACCTATATTTAGATTATTGATTTTTGAGCTCAGCGCTTTCTTATTCAGCCTTCCACCATTGCAGCTCTTGCATGGCTCAGTTATCCAGTATTTCTTCTCTGTCTTTTCCTTACTTGCGGAGATGCCTCTAAGATCAGAAGCACGCTTGATGAGCCTATTGATTATTCCCTCGTGGCTGAAGGTCTGGACAAAACCCTGCTGTTTATTGCTCATAACAACTCGCGGAGAATACAACAAGAAATCCAGCTCCTGTTTTGAATATTTCTTAATCGGCTTATCCATATCGACTTTTCCTGACAATTTAATTATGTTAAAAAGCCGAGCCCCTGGCTTGTAATTGTTAAGCCTGCTCGCTCCTTCATTAAGCGACTTATCAAAATCAAGAATAGCGTTGGGGTCTATGGTATATTCGGTGCCCAATCCCTTACATTTTTCACAAGCGCCCTTAGGACTGTTGAAAGAAAAATAACCTGCACTAAGATTTTTCACAGATCCGAACCTTGAAAAGAGAAGTCTAAAGTAAGAATAAATCTCAGTTCTAGTCCCAACAGTAGACCTAGGAGTGCCGCGAATAACTTTCTGCTCCACTACAACAGCAGGCGACAAACCTGTTATTGAGTCAACATCGGGCCTGTTGCTTCGCCTCAAGAACTTGCGCGCATACGTACTAATTGACTCTAAATACTGTCTCTGGCCCTCTGAGAAAATAAGATCGAATGCTATCGTGGATTTGCCCGAACCAGAAACGCCAACAAGAGACGTAAGCTGATTTCTAGGAATCTCAAAACTAATGTTCTTCAGATTATGCTCTCTCGCTCCCGAAACAGCAATCTTCTCCCTTTTTTTCATGCATAAATAACAATTGCGTGCCTACTTAAATCTTACTGCTCCGCTTCGTACTCCCGAACTGTTGTATACTCAGGCCCTTTTGGAGTCAGCCTGCTCTCTATAAGATAGAACTTGTTTACCTGGAAACAGAGTTTGTTGACGCTTATAGCTTTGACTTTGTCTATAAACTCCGCTCGATTTTTCAGTGCTTTGACTCTCGCGATAGTTAGATGCGGCTTGAACTTGTCGTTTGGCGGGAAAAGGTCTGCGAGAACTTTGTCAATATTTTGCTGCAAAGTAATAATGGGCTCTTCAGGCTTAAGTCCCGCCCAGACAACGCGTACATTATTCGGATCAAAGACTTCCAATGGCTGCAAGCAGACTTCAAATGGAAAGAACTGCACTGTTTCTAACCTGTGCTTGACCTCGTCAGCAGTCTCTTTGGAAACATCACCGAGAAACTTCAAAGTCAGATGAAAATGTGAAGGGAAAGTCATTCTTGCGTCTGGCATTTGCTTCTGCAAAGCAATAAGCTCATCATGAGCATCACCAATAGCTTCACAAGCAATGAATAGCCTCATAAAATAGAATAAGAGAAAAAGAAAATAAAATACTTACTGTTTTTCTTCGTCGTCTTCTTCAGAGAAATCATCATCTTCAGAAGGCTCTTCAGCCGGCTCTTCCTCAACTTCTTCGGAAACTTCCTCTTCAACCGGTTCCTCGCCGAAATCCTCAGAATCCTCATAAGAAGAGGTCTCATACTGAGGCGCCTCAAGAACTTCCTCGGCTTCCTCTGTGGTAGGCCGTGGAGGACGCTCAGGCTCGGCAGCTGATTCTGCTTCGCCAATCTTCTCAGCAAATCCTACCTTAGTAAGGACTTTAGTAACTTTGACACGAATACGCTCGCCCTCTTTCCCGCCAGGGATAAACAGAACGAATCCATTCTTCTTAGCAATACCGTCGCCCTTCTCGCCAACAGCTTCGATGGTGACGTCCAATTCTTCTCCAACCTGTACAGGCGGAGTTCTGCTGCCTCCCCTTGAACCCTGGTGGTAGGCATACAAACCTTTTACTTTTCTCTCATACATAATACCTATTCAAACTCCGGCTTTTACGCCACAATTTAAGCCTCAAGGCAACCCATAACTATATAAATTTATTTGAATCAGGCATCCTTGATGCCTTTCTCATCGATGATAAACACTGCTTCTGACTCGGGCAGGTTAGGACTATCTACCATCTTCGCAACACGCGTGCCTTTCTTGCCTCTTCTCAAATAAATACGGTAAGTTGAGTTATGCCCAACAATATTGCCTCCAATAGCCGCAGTGGGATCGCCGAAGAACATGTCGGGTTTAGACATAACCTGGTTCGTTACATACACAGCAGCGTTATGGCGATCAGCAACTTTAATCAGCTCATGCATGTGCTTGTTAACTTTCTGCTGCCTGTCAGCGAGAGTCCCCCTGCCCACAAACTCCGCTCTGAAATGAGACATAAGACTATCAACGATAATAAGTCTAACAGGAAGCTCCTGCTTCTTAATCAGATCATCAACTTTCTCGCCGAGGATCATCTGATGGTCAGAATTAAACGCTCTCGCAACCTTGATGTTCCTAAGCGCCTTATCAGGATCAATGCCTGAATCATTAGCAATCTGAACAATCCTCTCAGGACGGAAAGTACCTTCGGAGTCAATAAACACTACAATTGAATCCTCGCCGCAACCGCCCTTATCCTCGGGAAGCTGCACCTTGACTGCAAGAACATGGGCAAGCTGGGACTTACCGCTCCCGAATTGGCCATACGCTTCAGTAATAGCGCCCGTCTCCACACCACCACCCAAAAGAGTGTCAAGCTCCTTGCTCCCTGTCGAGATTTTCTTAACAAGCGCACGCTTGCGCAAAAGCTCCTCGCCGGAAGCAAACTCAATCTCAATATTAGCTCTTGCAATCGCAATAACCTTCTTCGCAGTCGCTTCAGACATCTCAGCAGCGCCGACAAGCTCTCCAGGAGTCGCGACAGCAACACTCATAAGATCATTATAGCCCGCACCAGCAAGCTTCTCAATAGTAGCAGGACCTACACCAGGG
>JAHWHO010000047.1 GCA_019323255.1 Candidatus Woesearchaeota archaeon | reverse complement strand
CGTTAAGTCAATCACTTAAAACTACTCCGTAGTAAATACAAACCGCAAAGTTTTAAAAGAGCAGGTTTTTCTCCCCTTCTATGAGCCTTTTTGACAAGGTGAGGGGTTTTTATAAGGGCGTAGGTAATTTTGCACGTCTAGGTACTTTTCTTTTAGCAACTGCACCTTTCGTAATATTTGGAGCGAATTGTGCCTCTGCTGATGAAACTCCGGCTCCTGATAAGAATGGGCAGGTTGATGATAATGCTGTTCCTTCAAATCTTTCTCCTAAGATTAAGAGAATGCTTGCTAAAGGCACTGCAGAATGGAAGTACGGCCGTGCAGTTGATTTCGGCGCAATGCCTGTTCTAAGGTCTATTGCGGGTGTTCGTGCAGGCTCTTTAGAGCTTCAGCTTGAAGAGACTGAGCACGGTTACAGGTCCAGGATTCCTGAAGGGGATTTTTCTGAAGCAGACCACGAGGATATTATGAAGGAAGTTGTCCAGTCTGCAGATCATGATCACAATTTGTTTGTTAGCGGTGATGAGGCGGATTCTGAATATGATCGCTTTGTTGCCATGCGTCGTGCTGCGAGAGAATTTTCTCCATTTGTGACACCCGAACAGCCATCTGAACCTGAGCAGAATACGCTTTCTGAAGAAGCCCAGGCTTTTGTCGACAGCGGCGAGGCAGTACTGAAATGCGGCGTCGCCATAGAGAAGAGGGCTTTACCGCTTATTTACAGGATTGCTGCCGCGCGTGCGGATCTTGTTAATGTTGATCCTGTGAATCATACTATTGATGCAAATTCTTTTCCTGAATCTATGTATCCTGAAGTTCTTGAGGAAGTTGTTAAGGAAGCTGATGGTAATAATAACGGCATCGTGAGGCTTGATGTGGCTGCTAATTGGTATAGAAATCAATTGCAGGCGCTTGTCAACGCGACATTCTCGCCTGAAATCCAGCAGATGCTCGAGAATGGTGAGGCAGTGGAAAGGTATGGTGTTGCTATTGAGCGGCCGGCATTTTCCAAGCTGCTGATAATGGCTCACCTTAGGCAAGCAGTTGGAGATGAGGAAACTAATTATGTTCAAGAAGTTATAGCAGAAGTTAACACAGATGGTAATGATTTTGTAGATTCTGCAGAAGTTGATCCTTGGTATGATTCTGAGATGGAGCGCTTGTCTCAGCCTTACGAGACTACACCCGAAATACGCGCAATGCTTGATCATGGCACTGCTGTTGTTAAGTACGGCTATACAGTCGAGACAAGGGCTCTTACAGGCTTGCTTCGTATTGCCGCGGCCAGGTATCATTATACTGATGTAGAGATGGTTAACGGTCAGCTGACTATTGCCGATGGCCGTTTCACCGAGGAAGAGAACAGGCCTTATCTATTATTGAGGGTTATCAAGGATGCTGCCGGAGACGACAAGCATGTATCCTTTGCTGACGCTCGTGCATTCTACACTGAAGAGATTCAAAGGCTGTGGCTTGAACGGCAGGAAAGCCACGATTAAAGCACAAGGTTTTTCTATTCTGACTGCTTTATGCGCTTATGGACGTTTACCTTGACTACCATTCAAAGTATCTTCCTAAGCGTACTGAGCAGCTTCGTTCTTTGTTTCAGATGTTAAACGGAAAGATTTCTTTGTCCGGAAACACTGTGGTCTCTATAGGGTGCGGCGTCGCTGCTGAATTTCCACTGCTTGATTTCAGTACAAAGATTGGCGTCGATTTCAATCCTACTTTGATTTTGTTCTGCAAGCAGAAGCACGAAGGGGATTTTGTCTGCGAGAATTACATGGCTTATCTTGACGGCCTTGAAGACAGTTCTGTCGACCTTGTTCTTGCGCTTGACATTGACACGAATATCATCCCTTCTGTTCTTATCAGGAGCAGCTTAAGGGTTTTGAAGCATAATGGCTCTTTGGTTATCACAGAGCGCGAGAATAATGTGAATGTTTACGGCAGGATGCTTTTGCTGCCGTTCATTGAACAGATCAAGAAGGATTTTCCGCTTGCAGAGTTTAAATTTTATTCGCGCATGAATGTAGTTACTTCAAAAGATGACCGCGATAATTTTGTTCTGACTGTTAAGAAGATTTAGAATGGCAGAAATTCTATTAGCTCCACGTCGCTTGTATCGCCGAGGATTGATTCTGCATTTTCTGCATCGTGTCCAAAGTAAGTGCACACTTCGAGAATAGGCGGCATCTCTCCTTGTGTGAGATCGACGAATCCCTCTGTTAGATGTTCGAATATTAAGTTTCTGTATACTGCTTCAAAGCCATTCCTTGAGCTTTTGACTATGACTTTTTTAGGAATCCTTGTTTTTGTTCTGGGTATTGCCGGCTTCCAGAGGGGCGATTTTATTCTCGCATTGTAGTATTTTGCTCCTTTTGGCGGCCGCCAGATGGTCCTTGTAGTTGTATATTCTGTGGTCGGATTGTCTATTCCTGTTGCAATCCTTTCCAGTGCGCCGCAGCTTCTTCTTCTTTCAAACCAGGGAGTGTCTGCATACAGTTTTCTAAACCAGTCTGGGTTCTTGACTTCTACAAGTCTGCGTTTTTGATCTTCAAAATGCCAGCGAGGATGATTTTTGTCCAGAGGCACGAGTCTGGTTACTGGTTTTTTATCATACAGCTCATCAAGCAGAAATCCTGCATGGCTTCTGAATATATCTGCAATATCAGGGTCCCACTCAGATAATGGAAGGTTAGGATCCCATTCTTTTGGCTCTATTTGTGGAAGAACCCTTAAAACGGACGGCGAACTATAAATCTCTGGACTACTAGAAACATATGCGTGCTCCGCACCCCTTTGCATATAAATACAAACTCAGGCTTATATATATTTTTATGTCACCATCTGTTGGTAATGTATTCTGCAGGCAGATTTATATACTGCTTTTTCATTCCCGTTTTTATGTCTGTAGAGTCTGATTTGAAGGGTTTGGCGAATATTAAGCAGGTTCCTGATCTTCAGCGTTTTTTCAAGACAGGAACGGGCGAGTACGGCGAGGGTGATGTTTTCATCGGCGTTGCTGTTCCTGATCAGAGAAAAGTTGCAAAGAAATACAGGGATTTGCCTTTAGGGGAAATTACGAAACTCTTGAAGTCTAAAGTGCATGAGCATAGGTTAACAGCATTGTTTATCCTGATCCATCAGTTTCCTCAGAACAGCAAGAAGATTTATGATACTTATTTGAAGCATACTAAGTTTATCAATAATTGGGATCTTGTTGATTCTTCTGCCCATAAGATCGTCGGCGCTTATCTGCGTGACAAGGACAAAAGTGTGCTTTACAGGCTTGCTAAGTCTCATCTGTGGGACCGCCGTATTGCTGTGCTTGCTTGTTTTGATTTCATTGCCAATAATGATTTCAATGATGCTCTGAAGATTGCTGAGACTCTCGTCGATGATGATCATGACCTTATCCATAAGGCTGTTGGGTGGATGTTGAGGGAGATCGGCAAAAAGAATCTGTCTGCCGAGGAGAAATTTCTGGAAAAACATCACAAGACTATGCCGCGCACCATGCTGAGGTATGCTATTGAGAAGTTTCCTGAGGATAAAAGGAAATATTATATGTCACCATAAGATGTCTAATTTATAGGAATATGTTTATAACTCATTTCTGATTCGTGCTCGTTATGGACTACAATGTTGAAAAGAATGAGCAGGGTTTGATGGCTGTTAAGAGCAGCATTGGCAGGAGGCATCCTGAGCAGTATCCTGTTCTCGCGGATGATCCGTTCATGAATGATTATCTTAAGATTACCCAGTGCAAGGCTTTTCGCCGTCTTGCCGGCAAGACTCAAGTGTTGTTCTCGCCCCAGAATCCTCATGTCCGTACTCGTGCAGTCCACACGCAGGAAGTCATTGCTACTGCTTATTGTATTGCTGAGCATTTGGGCCTTAACACTTCTTTGTGTATGGCGATTGCTGCGGGCCACGATATTGGCCACGGCCCTTATGGCCACGCGTTTGAGCATACTGCTAAAGAGCTTGGCCGCGATTTTAGTCATAATGTGAACAGCGTCGTTGTTGCTCAGCATGTCGAGTGGAAGGGCAAGGGCCTTAATCCTCATTTTGAGACTTTGGAGGGTATTTTGAAGCACTCGAGCGGAGGGCAGAAGCTGGTCGCTGATTCTTCTTTTCCGCAGGAATATGCTGTTGTTATGATTGCTGATAAGTTTGCATACACGATGTCGGATATTAATGACATGATAAGATATAAGCTCCTTGACAGGGCTCCGGATCTTGCTATGGAGTTTGGTTGTGAGCAGCGTGAGCGCACTAATACTTGCATTAGAGCGTTAGTTGAAGAGTCGAGGGAAAAAGGCAATGTTTCTTTCGTAGACAGCGATGTTGCGAAGACATTTTACGAGCTCAGGAACTTCATGTTTGATAATGTTTATGGGAAGGTTTCACGGCAGGATCAGGTGCATGTCCTGAAGAGAGTTTACTCGCATTTTTCTGGCGAGCCTGAGTTTGAGGGCATTGATCCTCTTTTGTTGCTGTCTTTATTGACGGATAAGGAAGCGCTGGATGCGGGAAATGTTGTTTTCCATCTGGGCAGGTGGGACTTGTCGAGGCTGCACGAATTAAGCGTGCTTGAAATAATCAAGTATCTGCGAAATAGAAATATAGATATTACTGATCCTGATCTTGGTTGGAAAGAAGATGCAGTTAGGTGAATATATTCCTACTCAACCATCTAAATTCTTTTATATCATCATCTGAGACTTTTATGCATGAAAAAGCCGTATGTTGGAATTACCGGGCCTGTTACGGTCTCTGAAGTTGATGCTATCTGCACGCAATTCTCTGATGCGCGTTTAACAAGGAATCATTGCAATACGCCCATGCTTGGCTTTCTTGTAAGCTATAAAACTCTTAATGGGCAGGAAGTAGCAAACAGGAGATATCCTGCATTTGAGTTCATTCCGGAATTGGTGGAATCAACAAGTCGCAGGGTGTTGCCTATGATTCATTACAATTCTAAAGAGCAGGATACATTGGCCAGGCAGGTTGCCCGTATTTTTCAGGATATTCCTGGACACGCGCTTCAACTTAACGTCGTCTGGCCGGATATTGCTCAGGTTAAATTAATCAGAGAACAATTTCCTGAAATGGATATCGTTTTCCAGGCATCCCGTAAAGTGTTGGATGGAAGATCACCTCCGCTTATCGCCGAAGGTATTAAGAATTATGGCGATTCAATCGACTATGTTTTGATTGATCCTTCGGACGGCAGGGGCAAACCTTTTGATGTGCAGGCTTCATTGGAGATTTATAATGCGCTTAGAGAACAGTGCCCGCATTTAACCATTGGTTTTGCAGGCGGTTTCACGGGCGCGAATGTTGCTGACCGATTATACCAGCTTATCGCGAGAATAGGCAATGCGAACTTTTGCATTGACGCAGAAGGCGGCTTAAGGGACAAAGTGACTGATGCTTACGGCGACGATTTGCTGAATATGCAGAAAGTTAAGGCTTATTTGCAGGCTGCCGCAGGCGTGTTGGTGTAATGCAAAAGAATATAATGACCTAAGTTTTTCAGTTTTATAATGATACTAATAACATCCTATGAAAACCCGGACCTTGACGGTACAGCGTGTATTTTTGCTTATTCTGAACTGTTAAATAAACAAGGTAGAGAAGTAGAGCCGGGTATTTTCGGCATGCCTCATCGTGAAGCTTTGTTCGTTTTGGATAAGCTGAAGCTCTCAGTTCCTGCTGCAAAGGCATTTGATAAAGTCATTCTCGTCGATGCTTCTGACACGTTTGGCATCTCTGATAAGATTAATCCTGCTGATGTTATTGAGATTATCGACCATAGGAAGATGAATCAGGTTGAAAAGTTTCCTAACGCCACGGTTCAGCTCGAGTTTGTTGGTGCTGCCGCGACTTTGGTTGCTGAGCGTTTTCAAAAAGCGGGAATTGAGCCAAGCGAGCAATCCAAAGTTCTTTTGTATTCTGCCATTGTTTCTAACACGATTAATTTCAAGAATATGGTGACTACTGACAGAGACAGGAAGGTTGCAGAGTGGTTAAATCCTCAGCTTCCTGGCAATTTTGTGCAGGATATGTTCGTGCATAAGTCCAAAATTGATTCTGTCAGGGGGGCATTAGAGGGTGAGCTTTCCAATTGGGAGCAGTATGGCTTTCATCTTGGTGTTTCCCAGCTTGAGATCGTTGATGCTGAGGAATTCGTGAAAAAGAATTTTGAGGAAATCAAGAGCGCATTAATCTCTTTCAAGAAAAAGTACAATTTA
Source organism: Candidatus Woesearchaeota archaeon (assembly GCA_019323255.1). Lineage (GTDB taxonomy): Archaea > Nanobdellota > Nanobdellia > Woesearchaeales > ARS49 > JAHWHO01. The sequence goes on along the minus strand of JAHWHO010000047.1, from coordinate 600 downwards.
ACCCATTGTTTTCTGATTGTGATTGATACTCTGAAAGCATATAACATTATTGCTTGCTTTGATGATACTCTTCCTTTGCTTGAGAAAACTCTTAATATTAAATTTGAGAACAATGTTGCTAAAACAGATCACATTCTTATGAGGAAGGAGATTTGCCCTAAACTGTGGGCGGCTTTGGCGCAGCAAGCTTCTGCTGCAAAGTCGTGACAAATCTTTTTATATGGTTCCGGCATTTCAAAGAACATGCGCAACCATAAGAAAATAATGTTCGCCATCCTTATCGCATTTGCTGTCGTCTCTTTCTGGCGCGGCGTCTGGGGTTTGATGGATGAATATTTGTTTCCTAATCATTATCAGTTAAGCCTCTGGTGTTCTTTGTTTATCGGTCTTGGTATTCTATTTCTTACAGAACATGCGATTAAAGAACTGATGTAGATTCTCCGTTACCTTTTAATACCCTTTGTAAATTCCCTGCGCTATGAATGATGTGAAGGCAGTAGACAGAGGAACCCTTGACGGTGTTGTCAAATATAGGATTTTGCAGACTGATTCGGCTGAAAGGCCGACTTTGCTTGTTTTTGATGTCAACGGGGAAAACTT
>JAHWHO010000046.1 GCA_019323255.1 Candidatus Woesearchaeota archaeon | reverse complement strand
TCAAGCATATGCTTATCAGTAAAAATAATCACAGGAATGTTGAATTTCTCAGCGAAGTAAACAGCTTCAACTGTTTTTTCATAGCCCTCTGCAGCATCGCCGGGAGCGATAACAACTCTCGGAAAGTCGCCGTGGCCTGCATATAATGCGATATCAGTATCTGCCTGGGCGGTGTAAGTAGGAAGCCCTGTGCCCGGACCCGGCCTTTGCGCGAGATGGATAACAATAGGAATCTCAGCCATGCCCGCAAAACTAACAGCTTCAGACATGAGATCAAAACCTCCGCCCGCGGTGCCCGTCATAGTCCTTTTGCCGCTGAAGCTCGCACCGATAGCAGCATTAATGCAGCCTATCTCATTTTCATAATTGAAAACATGCAGATCCTTGTTCTGCCTGTTCTGCAGCTGATTATGAACACCCGTTGCAGGAGTCATAGGATAGCCAAAATATCTTTGGATTCCCACGTCTATTGCGCCTCTTGCAATTGCTTCTGAACCGCTTATTGGTGCAGTTTTGTTGGCTGATTCAGGAAAATTCACTTTGATACCGTAATCCTTGTTGAAATATTCCTCTGCAGCCTTCCTGTTGCTCTCGTAGAACTCTTCCCGGAACTGCGTCTTAATAACATTGAGCAAATCATCCAGCTTACCGCCGCATATTTTTGCCACGGCACCAGCAAATGCAACATTTGCAGCTTTACCGAGCTGTTTGACGTCAAGAAAAATACTTTTTGCTTCAGGATTGCCGGTTAAAACCAAGTGATCTTCTGCAAGTTCAGATTTATGCTCTTCAAAAGTTAAATCATCAAGCGCGACAAGCAAGTCGATATTACTGTCGTTGCTGTGGACAGGCTTGTCAGAAATACAGATTATGTTGAAATTATGGCCGCCCCTGATAAGGCTTTGATAATCGCGGCAATTAAAAACATACAAACCTCTCTTAACGAATAAAGCACTAAGCAATTGAGAAAGGGCGTCAATCCCCTGCCCCGCTTTACCCCCGATAAGGATATTGTACCTCATAACCCTATGCTGAAAGGCCTGATTTAAAATGCTTATGGCTCCGCGGTCCTGATAGATTCTTCTAACCAAATCTGAAGCTCAGATTTCTGCAGCTCTACAGATATTTGTTTTGAAAACAACTCAGCACCTTTATCATTCAAATGGTCAGTGTCAGCAAACAGCTCAGGATGCCCGAAGAAAAGGCTGTGGTAGTCCAATACAGAATAGCTGTCTAACACTTCATCTATCCGGCTGAATATTTTACTGTAAAATTCCTCTGCAGGCATGATCTCTGCTTCAAATGCATGATAGTATTCCTCAGTAACAGGATACTTTACAAATATTATTGAAATGTTGTTGTCCCGCGCAAGCTGTATGCTCTTCAGGAAAAATCCTAAAGAATCATTACTGATTGCTTCTCTCTCGAAATGGCCTTCGACGCCTTTTTTGCCTGCATTAACTTTATCGACTACAACTGAAAAGTTCTTAGTCATTGCGCCGTTCCATCCTGCAGTTATTTTCGTTAGTTTTGGCTTGGAAAAGATAAACCTAAGATCCTCGCCATTTCCAATAAACAACAGGTTTGACCTAATCCAGTATGCAATAAGAGATTCGCCGCTTATCTTTTTGGCTTCAAGAAATGGAAGAGTCTTCAGATAAAAGAACAGGCCGCTCTTAGACAGAGCTTCGTCCCTCCCTGCGCTTGCAAATGACTGCACATCCAATTCAAATATTGCATTTTTTATCTTAATTTTATCCTGCTCGAGCATCTTCTTTAATTTTAGATAAACTGTTTTGTACTGCTCGCCGGCCAGACCATAGTTATATGCGCCAGGCAGGAATTCGGGATCCACTCCTTTATGCGTGTGGGAATCACCGAAAAATACATACTCAATTGATGATTTATTCTTAATGAAAGACTGGTAATTTTGTTCTTTCCTGTAAATAATATTCTTAGTGAAGATAAAGTTGATGTAAATCTGATTAACAATCAGGATTATTACAATTAAAGCTATCAAAACCACAACGCTCCTCTTCCAAAACTTTATCTTATGCTCTTTCATCTTAAAACTGGAAATAAATAAACTGCATGTTGTAAAAAATGCCAAACAGCAGGATAACCATAACTATGCTGCAATAAACACCATATCGTATCAAAACATTTCTTCTCAAAAAGAGCCTGCCAAAGCCAACCTTTTCCTGCACTAATTCAACGAGCAGGACAAAGCCAATGAACCCGAAGTGCAGAAGCCAGCCTCCTGCTCCAAGATTAACCCCTGCAGTTTTCAAGCTTAATGAAAAACCGGAGGTGATGTGCGTCAGTATATACCAGGCATCAGAGAGTGAGTTTGCCCTGAAAAAAATCCAGCCAATATTCACAAGGATGAATGTTAGAATTATGCTTGCCACGGCCTGGACCCGTGGAATTTTCACGAGCCCAACAAGCGCCGCGATTTTCTTTCGTATAGTTGAGGTTATTGACCCGATGACGAGGTAAATTCCATGCAGCAGGCCCCACAATACAAATGTCCAGTTAGCACCGTGCCACAGGCCGCTGACGAGGAAAACTAAAAGCATATTGAAATGCGTTCTTTTTTTAGAGCACCTGCTGCCTCCAAGCGGAATATACAGATAGTCCCTGAACCACGAATAAAGAGAAATATGCCACCTTCTCCAGAAATCGGAAACGGATTTAGCAAGATATGGCATCCTGAAATTAGTCATAAGCCGGAAGCCCATAACCCTCGCTGCGCCAATCGCGATATCAGAATAACCCGAGAAGTCGCAATAAATCTGGAATGCAAAGAAAACTGTGGCCATTGCCAAAGAAATACCTGAATAGTTGCCCGCGTTATTGTAGACTATATCAACAATGAGCGCTAAACGATCAGCAATAACAAGCTTTTTGAAAAAGCCCCAGAGCATCAGCCTAATGCCGCTCGTGACACGATCATAATCAAACAATTTCTTCTCAGCGAACTGTGGCAGAAGATTTTTTGCACGCTCGATAGGCCCTGCAACCAGCTGAGGGAAAAAAGCCACGTATAAAGCGAAGATGCCCAGATGCCGCTCAGGCTTAATCTTGTTCCGGTAAACGTCAATAGTATAACTTAGAGTCTGGAATGTGTAAAAAGAAATTCCAACAGGCAGGAGCACGCTCAGAGTAACCGGATGCAGCTGAATCGTGAAATGGCTTAACAGCTCCCTGACAGAGTCGCTAAAGAAATTAAAATACTTGAAAAGGAAAAGAAGGCCCAAATTGCATATCAGGCTTAGCGCCAAGAGAATCTTTTTTGCTTTCAAGGTCTTGGTATTACTCATCCGGATTCCGGCAAAATAATCGACAAGCGTCGAGAATATGATTAACAGAACATATTCTGCTTTCCAGCTCATATAGAAATAATAGCTGCCTGCGAGCAGAAGAACCCAACGATACTTATGAGGCAGGCAAAAGTAGATTAATGTGATAACAGGGAAAAAAATCAAAAAATGCAGCGAATTGAATAACATAGTTTAGTGCCTTTTTGGAGTAGTAAATAAAGTTTGCGTAATCAAGAAAAAAGGATGGACAGCTTAGCTGAGTTCCCCCGTAATGGAGTACAGTCAGCTACGGAAGCCGGCTTAACTGCCAGGTTCGAATGAGACTGGGTGGAACCCGGCCCCTATGACCGTCCTAGCGCAATGTCTCAATAGGTGGTTTATAAAGGTTTCTGTATTTTACAGCATGGCTGCTGAATCAGAAGTAGGCAAAGAATATATACTTCAAAAAGGCAAATATCGAGAATGTGCGGAATTTGCGGTTTCAACTGGGACGATAAAGGCCTGATAATAAAAATGGCCCGTGCGCTTTCTCACAGAGGGCCTAATGATACAGGCTATTGTGTTGACAAAAAGGTGAGCCTTGGGCATAAAAGGCTAAGCATAATCGACCTCAGCAAAGCAGGGCACCAGCCTATGCGCGATGGAAAACTCTCGATCGTGTATAACGGCGAGATCTACAACTATCGCGAAATACGTGCAGAACTGGAAGCAAAAGGCTACAAATTCAAGTCGAATACAGACACAGAAGTCATAATTCATGCATACAAGGAATATGGGCCTGCGGCGCTCCAGAAGTTCAACGGCATGTTCGCTTTCTGCATATATGACCAGGAAAAGCAAATTCTCTTTTTGGCAAGAGACAGGATAGGAATCAAGCCTCTTTATTATTTTCTCGACGGCAAATCTTTCGTATTCGCCTCAGAGATAAAAGCAATCCTTAAGCACAATATTCCAAGAAAAGTGAACGTGCAGGCTCTCAATGAATACATTGCATTAAGATATAATCCGACGGAACAGACCTTATTTGAGGGCATAAAGAAGATGCCGCCATCTACTTACGCAATTTTTCATATTAAGACATCAAAACTGGAGCTCAAAAAATATTGGGCGTTTGACTGGAAAGTACAAAACAAGAACGAACGAGCGCTTGAGCAAGAACTCGACGAGCTTCTCAAAGACTCAGTGAGCAAGAGGCTGATATCGGATGTTCCTCTCGGTGTTTTTCTGAGTGGCGGAGTTGATTCCAGCGCAATAGTCGCGATGATGCGGCAAGTGAAAAATGATACGGAGCCGATAAGAACTTTCAGCGTTGGATTTGAACAAGGCGAGCAAGTAAATGAAACAGAGCATGCCAAATACATCAGCGAGCTTTTTGGCACAAAACATACAGAATTTATGGTCAGCCCTAAAATGGTAAAACTGCTCCCGAAAATAGCCTACGCAATGGATGAACCGCAGGCGGACCCCGCTTTGATTCCATTATACTTATTGTCGGAACGCGCGGCCAAGAAAGTCACTGTCGTGCTAACAGGTGATGGTGGAGATGAAGTATTCGGCGGCTACGACCATTACAAATTCATGATGATGGCCAGGAAGCTCAGCAAAATACCCCTTGCTTCAACAATCGTACCCTCGGTGATGAAGCTGACGCCAAAACAAATACTGAACAAACTGTACAAGCATGCTTCAAATCTCGGACCTGAAGGCGTAAAGAGAACAGGCCGTTTCGTAAAAGAAGCAGGAAAAGATCCTGCAAAATCATACTATGAACTCGTCGGCATCTTTGATGAGCAGGAACAGAAAGATGTAATGCAGCAGTTCAGGCCGATCAACTACAAGAAACTTAATGAGAAATATTTCTCAAGAAAAGCAGATATACTCAAATTAACGACACACTTTGACCTGCGAAGACTGCTGCCTGAAAGCTTCCTGATGAAAACGGACAGGATGACTATGGCGCATTCACTTGAGGCGAGAGTGCCGCTGCTAGACCACAGAATTGCACAATTCGGCTTTTCAGTCCCAAGCAAATACAAAATCAGGCATGGAATAACAAAATACCTGCTTCGCAAGACTGCAGCAAAATACATTCCCGGAGATTTTCTTTTCCGAAAGAAGCAGACATTCCACGTGCCGATAGAAAACTGGCTTGAAGGAGAACTGAAGCCATATTCAAGAGAACTGCTTTCCAAAGAAAGCATGAAAACATTCAAACAAAGAGAAATTGAGAAAATGTTTGAGCGATACAAAACTTCAAAGCTGTTCTATGCAAGGCAGATGTGGAATCTGATCAATTATCAATTGTGGTATGAAGAATTTATGACGTAAACGGCCGAAATTTCCTTTATAAATGTGACTCTTCCTGAGTGATTCTTAATTCATAACATATTTAAGTGGTATTCAGAAGCATATATAAAGGCCCTTTAAAAAGCAAGGCCTGGAGAAATGGCAAAAATACTAGTAACGGGGGGAGCAGGATTCATAGGGTTCCATGTTGCAAAAGCGCTTCTGGAAAGAGGAGATGAGGTTGTCATAGTAGACAATTTCTGCGATTATTACGATGTTGCGCTAAAGGAAGCAAGAATAAAAGAAATCTCAGACAATCCGCGCCTGATCATTTGCAGAAAAGATGTCTCTGAATTTGAAAGCATGAAAGCGATATTTGAACAGCATTCTTTTGACAAAATCTGCCATCTCGCGGCCCAGGCAGGAGTCCGCTACTCCCTCAAAGAGCCATTCGTCTATCAAAAATCCAACATACAGGGACTGCTTGTACTTCTCGAGCTTGCAAGACAATACGACGTAAAGGATTTTGTATTCGCCTCAAGCTCATCCGTATACGGCACCAACAAAAAAACACCATTTTCGGAAGAGGATAAAACAGACACGCCGGTATCATTGTATGCGGCGACAAAAAAAGCAGGCGAACTTATCGCGCATACATACCATCACCTTTACGGATTAAACTGTACAGGACTGCGCTTCTTTACAGTGTACGGGCCATGGGGCCGTCCGGATATGGCGCCATGGAAATTCACAGAGAAAATATCAAAAGGCGAGCAAATTGAAGTCTACAACAATGGCAAATGCCAACGGGACTTTACTTATGTCGGGGATATAACAAGAGCAGTGCTTGCAGCAATCGACAACCCCTGCGAGTTTGAAATAATAAATGTCGGCAACAACAAACCAGTTGAGCTGATGAAATTTATTGAGACGATCGAGAATATCCTCGGAAAAAAAGCAAACATGAAATTCGTCCCCGCACAGCCCGGAGACGTAGAGACAACATATGCGGATATAGAAAAAGCACAGAAACTACTCAACTACTCGCCAGAAACGCCTATCGAAAACGGAATGAGGAAATTCATAGAATGGTACAAAAAATATGCTTCGTAAACCCTACGATTCTGCTCAAAAGGCCAATAGCAGAGATAATTGAGCGCATAAAAGGATACGAAGTCACACTGCTAATCCCAAGAAAGCTTGGCAAGAAACGAGATACGTCTTTGCATTACAGCGACCTGCCGGGCGTAAACATAATTACATATCCGACTGTGCAAATGCCGTTCATGGAATCAGAATTTCCCATTCCTGCACCTTCATTTTTTTTCAAAGCCTTCAAGATATTCAAAGAGAATGACATCGTGCACATGTGGGTGTACTTTTACATAAGCAGCTTATGGCTGTCTTTCATAAAATTATTCTTCCCGAGAAAGAAATTCATACTAACAATGGATACAGTTCCCGGAGAATCATTCAGTGCAGGAAAACTGATGGATTCCCTGTTCAAAATCTACCACAAATTATGCGGCTGGCTCGTATTTGGAGCGCCAAATCTGATAACACTATACGGCAAATCACTGCTTCCGTTTGCAAAAAATGCAGGCATTAACCTGGAAAAAGTCAAGATAACGCCGACAGGGGTAGATGTTGCAAAATATTCAGGCAGTTACAAATGCATAAAAGATGAATTTGGCATACGGAAAAATGAGCAACTGCTCCTTTATGTAGGGCTGCTGAACAATAGGAAAGGAATTGACATCATACTGAAAACGCTAAGCAGGATAAAAGAGCGCAACTTCAAGATGATAATCGTCGGGGACGGCCCGCAAAGAAAAGAATATGAGAAAATGGCATTGCGGCTCGGACTGCAAAATAAAGTCATCTTTACGGGCTTCAGAAAAGATGTCAAGAACTTTTACAGGAGTGCAGACATATTCTTTTTCCCATCGCGCGGAGAGGGGCTTGCAGGAGCAATAATGGAAGCAATGGCCTCTGGACTGCCAATAGTGAGCTCAAGAATACCGTGCACTATTGACCTGGTGAAGCACGGGGAGAATGGTTTTTTGTGCACAGATAACTATCAGCAGCAACTTGAATATCTCCTGGACCAGAGAACTAACATGGGCAGAACTTCGAAAAACCTCATAGAACGATTCAGCTGGGCAAGATCACTCAAAAGCTTCATGCAGTTATACAAGGGGGCAGCGAAATGACTCGTGTGCTAACAATAATTTCCAGTTCCTATGGCGGAGGAGCAGAGAGAATGGTGCTTGACCAACTCAAGTACAGCAAAGGCACAGCACTCCAAGTCGCATCCCTACGAAAAGGGAATATCGAACAGAACTTCAGAAAATACTCCAATTACACCTCAATAAACAGCAAATCCAGATTCAGCCTGAAAACCCTGCTAAGCCTGAACAGACTCGCAAGAAAGCATAAAGCCCAAGTACTCCACACGCACCTTCTCGAAGCGGATATCTACGGTGTGCTGTTGAAGATACTGAATCCTAAACTGAAACTAATATCCACAAGACCCTCTTCAAACGACCCATTCAGGAAAAACCTGTTAATTCGGGCAGGGTCTTATCTTATGTCGCTGTTCATGGACAGAACAATTGCGGTGTCGGAAGATGTCAAAAAATTCCTTACAAAATATGAGTGGGTGAACCCTTCGAAAATAGTAGTAGTGCATCCAGGAATCGACACAAAAAGGTTCACAAAACAAAAAGGCATAAGACAGAAACTCGGCCTGTCAAAAAAAGATTTTGTAATAGGGATAGTAGGAAGACTAAGCCCTGAGAAAGGGCATGATCTGCTGATTAAGGCGATCAGTGGGCTGAAAAAACCATGCAGACTAGTAGTCTTGGGCGAGGGAAAACTAAAACCATCACTCCACGCACTTGCAAAAAAACTAAATGTACGTGCAGATTTCCTCGGATTCCGTGAGGACATGCCTGCGATATATTCCTCGCTGGATGTTTTATGCCTTCCGTCCTATTTTGAAGGGTTGCCGCTCGTGCTCGCAGAAGCAATGAGCTCAGAATGCATATTCATCTGTTCAGATATACCCAATAACAGAGAAGTTGCACAAAATGCGCCCGCCCAACTATTCTTTGAGAAAGGAAAC
>JAHWHO010000045.1 GCA_019323255.1 Candidatus Woesearchaeota archaeon | reverse complement strand
CGGCGTCTTCGGCGCTTCCACCTCCCGAGATATAGTAACCGGAAGGTGCTCTGGCGATGGGCCGTATGAACTCTTCAATCTTCATTGCAGCAGCAGCCAGGACGGTTGGCGGTACATATATAATATCACCCGGTTCCAACAGAACATCTTTTGTAGCATCACCATGGGCAGCTGCGCGGTCAAAGTTAAATTCGAAGATTTTTGGCTTAACATCCTTATTAGCTGAGGGTTTAATCACCTGGATACGATCTACCCAGGCCAATACTGTAGGACTTCCTGCGAGAGCCAGGGCACCTATAACAGTGTCACGGCCAGTATACACCTGAGCACCTGGATGACCAACCTGACCCAAAACGTAGTATCTTTTACTTCGGAACGCAACGACTCGAACGTCTATCGTATGCTCACCTTCGATTTCGTAAAGCTCCAGAATCTTCCCTTCCAATATATTTGCAATTTGCGAGGGTGTTTTCCCCACTGCATCAATCTCTCCTATTGCTTCAAAGCTTATTTTGCCATCCGGACGAATTTGCTGTCTTTGCTTATCAATCTCTGGCACCTGTGCGCAATGCACCTCAATCTCGTCCGGTGGATGTAAAATGTATTTATCTACTGAGACATCAGACTTATCCGGCATGAGAAATACCGATATGTCTTTCGGATTGGATGAAAAACAACCTGTTAAGCTAACAGTAATTAGCGATAATATAGTACATATTACTACCATGGAGAACTTCATCAACTTTCTCCTTTCATGTGTAATTGGATTTTTTTATTAAAAATTGCTCTTTTTTGACATTTTCTGTATTATTATCGGCATATGGCTATTCCAAGCATGAATATATCATTGTCAGGGCGTATTTTTTCTTAGAAAGGCCTTTTCTACCAGGAATTAAACTGAAGACAAGCGAGGGTTGTAGGTTTGTACCTCTATGTTACGATACGATATTATGAGAATGTGTGCAGTTTAAAATATTGGGCATCCAAATCTAAAGCCCAAGATAATAAGTGGCAGAAGAAGGAAATTTGAAGACTAAGAAGTTATTCTATTTCCAGAACAACACGGAATCCCACATAATTTCTAATATAGACCGGCTCGCAGCTACTGCGGCTTGCAGATCGACAGTCTCTGACTCCATGAAACCAGCTACCTCCTCGAATTACACGTGACTTACCATTCTGTGGACCAGGTGGATCTATCATAAATGTCTTATGATAATAGTTTGGAGCATACCAATCCCAACACCACTCCGATACGTTGCCGTGCATGTCATACAGGCCAAACGAATTTGGTTTCTTTTCACCTACTGGGTGAGTAGTTGAATCACTGTTCTCTGAATACCACGCATACTTTTCTATCTGAGAATACTCAGGATCAAGCCCGAAGTAGAACCTATCTTCAGAACCAGCCCTGCAAGCATATTCCCACTCGGCCTCTGTCGGTAATCGATAGTTTCCGTCTTTGATCTCACTAAGCTTGGTGCAGAATCTGTCTGCCTGCTCCCATGACACTCTCTCAACAGGTCCATTTTCTTGCTTAAATCGACTGGGTTTATACTTTGCAACAGCATAGTACTGTTCCTGTGTCACTTCATATTTACCCATATAAAACGGCCGACTTATTATAACCCAGTGAACCGGACCTTCATCAGTATCCCTGTCGCTTTCAGTTGAAGGAGATCCCATCTTAAATTTTCCTACAGGAATAAGAACAAACTCCATTGAAACTCCATTTCCTATGTCTATGATTTTTTCTTTTGGAGTGTTGGGATTTATAGGAGATGGAATCGCTGGTTCGCCAGTTTGTTCTAATTCTTCAACTGTACTGTTTTGTATAGTTTGTTCTTTATTTCCATGCGGTTTTATCAATTCATCTGTTTCATTCTGTGTAGCTTGATCTATTGTCACTGCTTCAGGCGTTGCTTTAGCATGCGTTTGGGTCTGAGCCTCTTGCTGAGCCTTTAACCGCGCTTGCTTTTCAGCTTTTAATTGTTCTTCTAAGGCAGTATATGCCTGAGCTTGGGCTTGAAGATGTTCTTCAGTTTTTACTGCTTTTTCGGTTTGAACCTTAAGCTTTTCCTCTAATTGTTTTATTGTCGCAGCATAAGATTCAGCGTTTGCTTCAGCTTTGGTTAGTTCCTCGGCTAGGGACTCCAGCTTTTGCTCAAGTTCTCTTATTGCGGCAGCATGCAAGTCAGCTTCTTCTGTCGCTTTTGCTTTGGCAGCCGATTGTGCCTCTGCATATTCGGCCTCAATTATGGCTCGCTGCTTTGATTGGGCCTCAGCTTCCTGCTGAGCCTTCAACCTCGCTTGCTTTTCAACCTTGAACTGTTCTTCCAAGGCAGCATATGCCTGAGCCTGAACCTGAAGTTGTGCTTCAGTCTTTGTTCTTTCTTCGGTTTGTTCCCCTCCTTCTTTGATTATCGCAGGCTCTTTCTCGATTTGCTTCCGCTCTATTTCTGTAGATGGCTCACTTTCTTTGACCTTTTCTACAATCATTTTGGCTTTAACAGGTTGATTTGGCTCAAATGATT
>JAHWHO010000044.1 GCA_019323255.1 Candidatus Woesearchaeota archaeon | reverse complement strand
TCTTTCCGGCAAGCCATGCCCTAAATGCGGCAAGGGCAAGCTTGTTTTGCGCAAGAGCGTCTATGGCCAGTTCTTCGCCTGCGACCAGTTCCCGAAATGCCGTTACGTGCACGGGAATGGGAAAAAACCAGCGAAGAAGCAAGAATAGTACTTTCTATGCGTAGTTTTTTATATGGCTTTTATTTTATACTACTAGAGGTGATTTAATGGCCAAAGATTCCCTTATCATTCCTGTTGCTTTGCTTATCATAGGCAGTATAGGCATAGTAGGCCTTTTTAATACAAATACTGCGGGCCTGGCTATTGCTGATTCTGATATTAATGTAAATGCCGGAAGAGATTATTTTGCAGATACTAATACGTTCCAGTCAGATATAGCCATAAAGGATACTGCAAAATTAACCATCACAAATGTTGCTCACGTTAAAACACCAACCAAACAAATCATTAGTAAGGAAACGGACCAAAGAAAAGACGATCTTATAGAAAAAAAGGTAAGTATGCCTGCCAATCGTTTAATTGGAAGTAAGTTTTATGATACGGGTGACAAAGTCACTTATGCTAGACAAATCGGCAGTAGAGTTTACGAAACCAAGAAAATTGAAGATCAGGTGACCAAAGATGGGGATGATGAAGATACAGAAGAACCTTCTGATGAAGAGCCGGAACTAGTCGAAGAACATTTTGAGAGCGACGGTGGCCGCCGAAGAGTAACAGAGTATAGAAACCCTGAGACTGGCGAAGTTGTACGGAGCGTTGAAAGCGTTTACGATGACGAAGGCACGCTTCTAAGAAGAGTTACTCGAGAAAATGGCAGAGTTGTTGAGGATTATCGCCCTGAAGGTGAATGTATTTGTCAATGTCTCTCGCGAAAATGGCAGACAATTGGCTGCACTTTTCCATTGGGATCAGACGTAACTGAAAATCTGGAGGCTTTGAGAAATGAATCCGGCGAGCCGGATGTATGGGGGAACATGAGGGATGGAAGAGGCATCCGAGCAACAGCAAGTATGTGGCTCATAAAATATTTTGTAACCAGCGTACCAGAAGGCTCAAGTTGTGACTCTGCCTGTTATGCGCTGCGTGAACAAAGGTGCTCGATTCCAGACGATGCATTAAACTCCCAGATTGAAGAGCTCCAAGCTCAATGCAGGAATGCGGGCGGAACCCCTTATCTGTGGGACGATGATGCTGGCAATACTCCTGACTGCCTAGAAGCATATTAATTTTTCATTAATCACAACTTTTATAATAACAGAGTAATATAGTCTAATACATGAAAAGAGGTTTGATTCTGCTTGCATTAGTTTTATGTTCAATTCCTGTAGTTGCACAGGAAGGTTCTATCACTCTTTTGGCGCAGGCGCAGAATGAGACTAGCGAGTATGGCACGACTGCCAAGCTTTCCTTGCAGATCGAGCCGGGCAGCGACAGGGTTTTTCTTGAGATCTTTCCTCTTTCAAAAGTCACCACCCAGGCAAGCCTGAGATTTGCTCAGCAGATTGCCTGCTCAGAACTCGGCATTGAGTGCAGGAATTATGATTTCTTCTGGAGGATTAGTGGCGTTAATGGCATAGTTGGAGGTCCGAGCGCGGGCGCTTCTGCTGCTTTGCTTGCTTCAGCACTGCTTATGGGCGAGACTCTGCCTACGGATATTGCGGCCACAGGAACGATCAACAGCGGAGGATCTATCGGCCCTGTTGCGGGGCTCAATCATAAGATCCGGGCAGCGGCAAAAGAAGGAATCAAGACTGTTTTTATCGCGCCGGGATCAATGCTTGGCAACAATACCAATATTTCCGGGCTTAGAAAAGAGCTTAATATTAATATCGAAGAGGCCCCAACCCTGCGGTACATTCTGTCAAGGATTTTTGGAACTGAATATAATGACACTGTTCGTGCAGCATCTAATCCTGACTATGAAGCAAGAATGCGGAGTGTCGCCTTAGGTCTTTGTGAGCGCGCGCATATTTTGTTGGGCCAGACTAATAATACTGTTTCAGAAAATCTGACTAAATTGGCAGAAGAGAGCATGCTTCAGGGGAATTCTTATTCTGCGGCTTCTTTTTGTTTCAGGGCCGCCGTAGAGATAAGGAGCAAAATTTATCTGAAAACTGATCTCGGGGAACGCAGGATAAAATACGATATTCTTCAGGCAGAAATTGACCGGGTAAAAGAAGAGCTGGACAATGTTTCGCTTGACACAATTACTAATTTGCAGACATATATGGCCGTGAGGGAAAGAGTGGATGAATCTGCAGATCTTCTTGCTTCAATCAGGAATCTTTCTAACAGAGAAAGTACCGTTAAGCTTGCTTACGCAGAAGAGAGATTCAATTCAGCACTGGCCTGGTCTGCATTCTTTGATGCTGATGGCGAGAATATCGACGTTAATATTGCAAGCGTGAGGCAGTGCTGCATCAATAAACTAGAAGAGGCCCATGAACGGTTTAATTATGTTATGACTATGCTTTCTGAGAATCTTGCGGGTGCCCAGACTGAGCTTAAGCAGGCAAATGATTATTTGAAAAATGAAAATTATGTTATGTGCATCTATTCTGCTTCTAAAGCTAAAGCATTGAGCAATATGATGATGGACTTGATCGGCACTAAAGAGGATTTCCTGAATGATACTGCCCAGCTGAAGATTAACATCGCCGAGAGGTCTATTGCTGAATCAATGCAGAAAGGGACTTTCCCGATTATGGCTTTCAGTTATCTTCAATATGCTAAAAGCCTGTATGACAAGGAAATTCTTAATTCTCTTTTATATGCTGAAGAAGCGCTTGAGCTGAGCAATTTTGATATTTATTTTAAGAAGCCTCAGGTTAATACTGCTGTCTTGCCCGACTCCTGGATTGTTTTCCTTGTTGGTTTTATTCTTGGTGCGGGCATTGTCTATTTTTTCATGAAAAAAGCCTGAAATCTAGTTGCTGATTCTAAACCCTGCAAACGTCCGAAGACGTTTGCGAGGGAAAAAGAGGTGATAATAAACCCTCGCAGGCATCAGAGACACCTGCGCGGGAAAAAGAGGTGATAGATTATGAATAAGATCAAACCACCATTCCCTGTTACTACTCCATAGTACAACTGGTATTTAAAGCTTTCGGTTGTTCCTACCTCTATAGTAGTAATAATATAGGAATATTCTGGGGTTTTTTATATATTATGAACCGCAGACCTATCTTATGAGATCATGCTTCTTGAGAAGATATTTCAGTTTCTCGAACTCCGGCCCCTGTTTAAAAACGGCGAGCTGGTCATCCGGCAGCTGTTTTATGGCCACAAGGGCTACTTTGGCGATTTCCTTCATGTCCGACACTGCATCTTCCGCCTCAAGTCTATACCTTATAAGCTGCTCATCTTCCTTCTTTGAGAACGCATTTCCTAGGGACTTAAGCGAGAACTTTTTCTCTTTTCTTGACTGGTAGACTGTGACGTCCTCAGGCATCTTTACCTTCTTCTCTTTCGGCCCGAATATGCCTGCCAGCATGCCTTTTATCGAGGCTTTCTTGCGCGAAGAGATGTACTCATCTAGTTCTTGTTCAAAGTCCCCCATTCATGAACGTCTTTTTGCTTTATTTATATAGTTTTTGGATCAATCTAGCCGTTCATCAAATCCAAGCTCATCATACGGCCTGTTCCGCATTTCTTTATCCTTCACCGTATCAATGACTAAACCCTTGAAATCTATGACTTGTTTCATGCCATCATGCATCAATTCAAGCCTTATTGGCAGTCCATTTAGCGGGTCAAAATAAACAAACCCATCAGGTTCTTGGAAATCAATCCTGCTTACTGCACGGTCATGCACATAATATCTGCCTTCTCCTAGCATTTTTGGCACGGAATTCTTAAACAGGTCATCAAGCCAGTTATGCGGCAGCCAATAAATAACGTCTTCTACTTCAGGCTCCTTTAAAGGCAAAGGTATGTTCTCTATTCCTGCCTGCTGGCAGCTCTTTCTCAAATCGCTGTTCAGCCCCTCGCAATACCCAGTTGTTTCACCTGTTTCAAAGTTATGGTAAATAGCATCATAATAGAACAGCGGTATTGTCATATTTCCATACTTCACACTTCTCTTTA
Source organism: Candidatus Woesearchaeota archaeon (assembly GCA_019323255.1). GTDB lineage: Archaea > Nanobdellota > Nanobdellia > Woesearchaeales > ARS49 > JAHWHO01. The sequence goes on along the minus strand of JAHWHO010000044.1, from coordinate 1,115 downwards.
GCCTTGGTGACAAAAGCACAAGTTTCATCATATTGCCCTTTACTTTATATGTTCCGATTCCAGGATCTGTGAATTCGTAGCTCTTCACTTTCGTATGATATATTTCATTGAATTCTTTCAGTCTCTGCCTTGCGATCTCAGAAGCAGAATTCAGCTCAACTTCTGTTTCAGGAGTCTGCTCTGGTTCGCCGACATTTTCAGGCTCTTCAACTAGCTGTTCAGCCGGCTTTTCCGCCGGCTCTTCTGCTGGTTTCTCAGCTAATTGTTCAGCAAGGTCAGATGTCTTCTTAAGTTCAGGTTTTTTCTCCTCGACTTGCGCAGGCTCTGCAGTTGGCTCCGGCGTTGCTCCTGCCTCTATACATACACCATCTGGAGAAAGCTCCGTTCCTGGAGGGCAGGGAGGCATGCATGATATCAGTCCGACTAGCACTGCAAGCGCTATTACTGCGAGAATTATTTTGCTTTTCATTATAGAACGTCCCTTTGCCCTGAATTTATTAAGTTTGCTATGCCCGAGTGTATATTTTTATAAACCGTTCTTGCATTATCATCATAAAAGAGGTTGATTATGAAAAATAAGGAGCTTGCGAAGATTTTTTTCGAGATGGCTGATGCGCTGGAGCTTATGAACGTGCAGTGGAAGCCAAATGCCTATCGCAAGGCTGCAAGATCAATTGATACTATGAGCCGGAGTGTTGATAGCATTTACTCCAAAGACGGCATTAAGGGCCTGAAAAAGATTCCGGGCGTAGGTCAGGGAATTGCTGAGAAAATTGAGGAATTCCTGAAAACAGGCAGGATCAAAGAATATCAGAAACTGGCCAAAAAAATTCCTAAGGGCGTTGAGGAGATGATGAATGTCCCGGGCATGGGTCCAAAAAAGGCGCTCAAGCTGTATAAAAAACTCGGCATTAAGAGCATTAAGAATCTTGAACACGCTGCCAAGAAAGGCAGGCTTCAGCGCCTGGCTGGTTTTGGGAAGAAGTCTGAGCAGGATATTCTCGAGAATATTGGTATGAAAAGAAAAAGTGCCGGCAGGACTTTGCTGGGCATAGCATTGCCAATTGCACGAGACCTTGTTGGCCAGATCAGGAAAATTAAGGGCGTTAAGAAGG
>JAHWHO010000043.1 GCA_019323255.1 Candidatus Woesearchaeota archaeon | reverse complement strand
TGACAAAAACACCTAGAGGATCTTCCTTGGCAGTTTTCCCGGTCCTGAATCTCTAAAACAAAAGCAGTATTACGCCCATCCTCAGAACCAGTTCTGGAAGCTCGTCAGCAGATTAATCAGTGAAGACCTGCATTCCATGCCCTATAATGACAAACTGAAAACTCTAAAAAAGCATAAGATCGGTCTGTGGGATGTTATCAATAAATGCGAGAGAAAAGGCAGTTCCGATAATAACATCAAAAATCACGTGCTTAATGACTTTGAGAGAATAAATGCACTGCCTAACCTCAAGACAGTCTGTTTCAACGGCAAGACATCAGCTAAATTTATTGGCTTGATTGACTCGCCCAACAAGTTTGTTCTTCCGTCTTCAAGTCCTGCAAACACGACAACGTATAGCGTGAAACTTAGAGTGTGGAAAAAAGCTTTTGCAGTAGGCAAAACATAATAAAGCCCATAATTCCCGCGTGACTGCATGTACAAGACTGTGACTCTTATCGGGCCGCCTGGCGCAGGAAAAACTACTGCAGGCAGAAGGCTGGCTGAGGATCTTCCGGCCTGGTGTTTCTACGCCGCGTCAGGCGATATGGTTAGGGTAATAATGCAGCAGGATTCCGCGCTGGCCGAACAAATAAAGCAGCTTACTAGTCAGGGCAAACTTACTCCAGATAATTTGATCTGCAGGATGCTTGAGGATTATTTGGCTCAAATGAATTGCTGCGCTTTGGGCCTGATTCTCGACGGCACACCCAGAACATTAAGCCAAACTAAGATGCTTCAGAACACGCTGAATTTTGTCGAGGTATATCATTGCGACCTGAGTGATGAAGCTGCGAGGGACAGGATTCTTGTTACGCGCGCGGCAGAATTGAGAGCCGCAGGAAAGCCGCCGAGGCTGGACGATTCACCCGATGCCGTTATGTCCAGACTTCAAGAATATCACTCGTTGACTGAGCCTACGCTGGATTTTTTTCGCCAAAATAATGTTCCTATAACTAAATTCGACATGGACGCGTCTAAAGACGACGTTTATTTTGCTATCAGAAACCATTTTGTGCACACTACGATCGATCGGCTAATTTATAAACGTTAATTTTCTCCTTTACTCCATGTGCGGAATAGTGGGTTTTATCAACTACCAGAATGCGAAAAGGGCAGCGCAAGCTTCGCTTAAAAAAATAAAGTACCGGGGCATTGATGATGAAGGATTCTATTCAACTGATAAAATCTGTCTCGCGCACTGCTTACATTCGGTTGTAGGCGAATTTTCACAGCCGCTCGTTAACGAACGCTTCGTTTTAGGCGCTAATTGTGAGATATACAACTGGAAAGCTTTGGCCGCCAAGCACAAGCTGACCGCGCATAACGATGCGGAATTATTGCTGGCTTTATTCACGAAGAAACTGAAATCAGAAAAGAATATCAATGAAATATTAGATGAACTCGACGGTGTTTTTGCCTTTTTCCTGTTTGATAAAAAAAACAAAACGCTTGTGCTTGCTCGCGACATTCTCGGAGTCAAGCCTTTGTGGTTCTCAGATGAAAAAAGCAAATTTGCTTTCGCGTCAGAACAAAAAGCATTGGGCGAAGCGGAAGAGCTGAATCCCAGAAAGATTCTTGTTTACAAAAATAAGGTTAAGCTGCTCAACAGGCCGTTCTTCAGCACCTCAGAAAAAGATATTAACATTGAGAAAGCGACAGAAAAAGTAAAGGACTTGCTCGTCAAAGCCGTGCAGAAAAGAGTTCCAAAAAGAAAACTCGGCTTGTTATTCTCTGGAGGCCTGGACTCGACGATTCTTGCTTTCCTGCTCAAAAAACTCAAAGTACCTTTCAATTGCTACATGACTGTTTGCGGTAAAAAGAATGATGCTGAGCAGGCGATGAAGATTGCGAAAGAGCTTAAGCTTAACCTGAAAGTAATTAAGGTCTCAGAAGATAAGATCAAAAAAGCTCTGCCGGAAGTAATCAGCCTCATAGAATCTGCAGACCCTGTAAAAGTTGAAGTGGCAACTACTCTTTATTTCTCGCTGAAAGAGGCCAGGAAAGACAACATCAAAGTCATTTTCTCCGGCGTTGGTGCAGACGATATCTTTGGAGGCTACAAGCGCATGCTCGCTGCTAAAGAGATTAACCTTGACTCAATCTCGAACCTTAGAAGAATGTACGAGCGCGATCTCTACCGCGATGACGTTATCTCGATGTATAATAATATTGAACTAAGGCTTCCTTTTCTCGACAAGGAACTCGTTGCTGAAG
>JAHWHO010000042.1 GCA_019323255.1 Candidatus Woesearchaeota archaeon | reverse complement strand
GCGCAAATCGCAATCAATTGGTTGATTTCTAAGAAGAATATGGTCACAATCCCCAAATCAACAGACATAGGGCATTTGAAAGAAAATCTTGGGGCGATGGGTTGGAATCTTAGTGAAGAAGACATAAAGATTCTGGATGGAACAAATTTTGAAAGTTCTTGATTACTTCAAATCAATCCCGCCTGCTTTAACATTCCCGTGCGTTCCTTTCGCTTTGTCTACAGGAAACCTTTTCTCATATTCTGCAAGAACATCTTTCAGTGCTTTCTCAGAATCTACATCGCAGAGATAAGCTACCTTAAGCACAAGATAAAGCATATCGCCTATAAAATTCTCCACTTCTTCTTTATTCTCTTTGATCAGCCGCATCTGTGTCTCGACATCGACCCATTTAATCACGTTCCATATCTCTCCGATTTCTTCATTCATATTTAGAAGAACGTCTTTGATTGAAGAAGGATCACTCCAGTCTAATCTATCGTTGAATTCTTTGACGAGATCTTGGTATTGTTTCATTAAAAAAAAGAAAGAAAATAATTATTTAATTATTTGCATTTGCATCCGGTTTTCTTTTTTGTTTTCTTGGCTTTTTTCTTTGCCATTTTATCACCTCTTATTCATGGGATTCATCATCAACTCCATCGTCATCTTCGCCGTAGTCTTCTATGTCATCATCGTCATCATCATAATCTTGTTCGTCGAAATCATCTTCCATGATATCACCACGCCGCCATACACATAACAGAAATATAAACTTTTGGAATCAAAAAAATAAAAAAAAGGGCTTATTTCTTGCCCTTTTTCTTTGCGGTCTTCTTCGCCTTCTTTTTTGCCATTATATCAACCTCCTTTTTTATTCGTCATCTGAATCGTCTTCGTCTTCGAAATCATCGAAGTCTTCATCATCGTATGCCATCTCGGCACCTCCCCACTATTTGTGGATTGACGCGTTTAGAACTTGCTTTTCTGGATTATAAACTTTCGCATTCCTGTGTTTTCCCGTCAGCTTTTTCCTTATCAGGCAGAAGTTACATTTTTTTTCGTTATATTTATATGTATGTTCTGTTTTTAAAGGCTAAAATGAACTTCCGAAAAGAGGTGTTCGGTAGGATACCCTCTAAGCCGGTTTTTGTTGCTGATGTGGGTGGCACTTACACTAGGGCGGGCATATGTTCCGTGGTTGGCAAGAAGGTAAAGCTTTGTGCTTTGTATACTTTCCCTACATCTGAAGTGAAGCGTTTTGCTGATGTGGCCAAGGCAGTTCTTTCTGATTGCAGGATTAAGAAGCCGTTTAAGGCATGTATTTCTGGTGCAGGCCCCGTGTCTGATGACCGCAGGCGCTTGAAGCTTGTGAGCGCCAAGCTTGCTCTCGAAACCAAATCGCTTCCATTTAAGGCTCTGCTTTTGAATGATATTGAGGCGCAGGGCTATGCTATTAACATTCTGACACCCCGGGATGTGAAGTCTGTGAGGAGCACGAAGCCCAGGCCGAAGCAGCTTGTTGGCATTGTAAGTGCGGGCACAGGGCTTGGTATGTCATATTTGGATTTTTGCCCTAAGAAAAAGATCTTCATTCCCCGGCCTTCTGAGGGCGGCCATTCTGATCTTCCAATCAAGACAAGCGATGAGTTTATCCTGTCAAAAGGCCAGTTTGAGTATGAAGATGTGCTCTCAGGCAGGGGGATAGTCCGTATCTATGAATTCCTCCGGCAGATGCATACTGCCCCAAACTTGACTGATCCGGCAATAATCATGGCATCTAATACGACTTGCGCGCGGGCCACTAAACAGTTGTTCGCGTCATTCTATGCCCGCTGCATAAGGAACTTTGCTTTGCTGGCGTTGGCTAGGGGAGGTATCTTTATTGGGGGCGGCATCGCGGCTAAAAATGCTAACTTATTTGGCAGCGCTTTTGTCAAAGAGTTCCTGTCCATCAAAACACCCGCAATGGCTGCTATTCTTAAGCAGATCCCTGTCAAGGTCATCACAAATGAGCATGCAGGCCTTCTTGGCTGCGCATTTGCTGCTGTAAATGCACAATGATAATTCTAAGTCTTGGCGGCAGCTTGATTAATCCGGGAAAAATCGATACTGCTTACTTAAAAGAGTTCAGGAAGTTCGTTCTGGCTTCCAAGGAAAAATTCATTATCGTCTGCGGAGGCGGCGCATTAGCGCGAGAGTACATGTCTGCCGCAAGGACGCTCTGCCCTTCCATTACTGATGTTGATTGGTATGGTATTGAAGCAACGTGGCTGAATGCAAATCTTGTTTGGCGCTTGTTCCATCTTCCACCAAGGGAAGTTTTCAGAGTTCCTGTCAAGTCAGGTTTTCAAAAGGTCCTGATCGCATCCGGCTGGAAGCCAGGCTTCTCTACGGATTATTGTGCCGTTATGTGGGCGATAAAGAATAATGCAAAAGTCATCTACAATCTTACAAACACCGATTACGTTTACGACAAAGATCCTAAGAAATTCAAGTCAGCGCCATTGAAGACTCTGGCATGGAACGACTATCTTAAGCTTATTGGCACATGGAAATCCGGGCTCCATTCCCCGTTCGATCCTGTTGCTTCTGCAAAGGCAAAGAAACACGGCATTAAAGTAATCATCCTGAATGGCAAAAAGCTTAATAATCTTCATCGTGCCTTAACTGGTAAGAGCTTTGTAGGCACGGTGATCGAATGAAACTATGGGTGATAATATTCGCAGTTTTGGCGCTTTCAGCATCAGCTGATTTTCTTGGCGCGCAGGATGTTAGGACAGAGCTGGACATCGGTTCTTCCATTGATATTTATGGGGCTGGCCGGCTGGATTTCGTCCAGGCGGATATTTTGTTCGTTCCGGTTGTTTCAGATTATTTGAGCATCGAGTCTTTTTCCACTGAAGGGTCTGAGTTTAATGACCGTGTGAGGTTTATGTGGCGGAATCCGTCTGAAAGAACGCTGGATTTCGGCTACAAGGCTGTTGTTGATGTTGTCAATGAAGGGCCGAAAGTGCGGTCTAAGATTCCTTTCCCGTTAAAATCTTTTTATGGCTTTGATGATTATTTGAGGCCGACTCCAAATGTTGATTCTGATAATCCTGCAGTAATAGCGGAAGCGCGCGAGCTTGTTGAGGGTGAGGACGATCTTTTTATCGTCGTGGGAAAGCTTGCTGCTTGGGTGAAGGAAAATGTTGAGTATAATCTTAGCTCGCTGACTGCAGAGGTTTCCGAGCCTGCCAGCTGGGTCCTGCAGAACCGGATAGGCGTTTGCGACGAGATTACAGGCCTGTTCATTGCGATGCTTCGTTCCCAGAATATTCCTGCGAGGTTTATTAGCGGTGTTTCTTATACGACAAGCCCGAATTTTCCATCGGGTTGGGGCGCTCACGGCTGGGCCGAGGTCTATTTTCCGGGCGTCGGCTGGGTTCCGTATGATCCTACGTTCGGCCAGCTTGGCTGGATTGATCCGGGCCATATCAAGCTGAAGGAGAGCTACGATCCTTCTGATTCTACTGTGCAGGTGGAATGGAAGGGCGGCAGCGCCAATGTTGTTGTCCATGATCTTGATGTTGATGCGAAACTGCTTTCTTCAACTGGGGAAGTGCAGTCTCCTGTTCTCTGGGGAGTTTCCGTTCTGCACTCAAATGCGGGTTTTGGCAGCTACAATGTTGTTGTTGCTGATATCGAGAATAGAATGGATTATTATGTTGGAGGCCAGGTGTCGCTTGCACGTGTAGATGAGCTTGAGTCCTTCACGCCGCATAGGCTGTTTATATTGCGGCCTCATGAAAGGACTAGGTTGTTCTGGAAGATTAGGGTTAAGGATAACATCGACCCTGATTTCCAGTATGAGATCCCTTTGCAGGTCTATGATGCAAAGAATGCAAGCCAGAAAAATCATTTCGCAGCCACAGCCAATGATATTGTTTATTCCGAGAGTTCTATCGATGGCTATATTGAGAAAGAGAGTATAACTGAGCTTCCCACTATTGAGCTCGCTTGTGTGCTTGCGCAGGACCGGGTGCTGCCGGGCGAGTCCACAACTGTTGACTGCAGGGTTGTTAACCGTCTTGACAAGACCACTAAGATTGAAATCTGTTACGATGCTTGTGAGACTGTTCAGGCTGCCGCATCAGGATATGCGGACGTCAGCTTTGCTGTAACTCCAGAGGGTCCTGGCGCAACCGATGTTGTTGTGACTGCTGATAGCGCCGCAGGCAAGGTTAAGTCTATGCTTACTCTGGTCCAGCTTGATGTGCCGTCTTTGTCTGTCCAGGATATCGAAATTCCTGCAGAGGTCGATTCTAAAGATAAGTTTAAGATAAGTTTCTCTGTGAAGAAGGAGAGCTTGTCCAATCCCCGGAATGTTACTGCGTTTGTTAAGGGCGGTGGCGCAAAGGTTACGCTTCCGATTGGTGATCTTACTTTCGACCAGGATGTTGTGATCACAGTTGATGCTGCGCAATTATACGGCTCTAATCCTACTTTCAATATTGATCTTATTTACAGCGATGCCTTCGGGAAGGCTTATTCTGAGCATGCAGAAGCTTCAACGAAAGTAACGGGTATTCCTTGGTACAAGAAGATTCTCGGCTGGTTTTCAAGCTTGTTCGGCGGATAGCACAAACCTTTTTAATCACTAAACTTCTCTTAGCACTTATGTTAGATATCCAATATGTCCGAGAAAACTTTGGCAAGGTAGAGAAGAATCTTGAGAAGCGCAGGAACCCTGAGTACATCAAGATGTTGAAGGATGTGAAGAAGTTCGATGATTCCTGGCGCAAGTGCAAGGCAGAAGTAGATGACTTAAGATCGCGCAGAAACAAAGTAT
>JAHWHO010000041.1 GCA_019323255.1 Candidatus Woesearchaeota archaeon | reverse complement strand
ATATTGGTTTGTCTATGAGAGAAATAGAAGTCTACCTGTTCCTTGCCAAGAATGGGGCTTCGCCAACAGGACTTGTTGCCAAGAGGCTCAAGATAGAACGTGTCCAAGCCTACCGCATATTCAAGAAGATGCAGGAAGAATTCTTGATAACAGAGACTCTGGAAAAGCCAGCTCGTTTCATGGCTGTTCCGTTTGAGGAGCTCTTGGAGGCCTATATCGATGCTAAGCAGACCGAAGTCCAAAATCTTGTCGACCGCAAAGAAGCACTCATTGCCTCTTGGAAAACCAGCCGCGGCCCCGCACCTGAACAAGTGATCGCGAAGTTCTCGGTGATCAATGGGAAGAGAAGGATTTATGCAAAAATGTTGAACATGGTTCAGGAATCCAAAAGGGAGATTCTGGTTTTAACGACGGGCAAGGGATTCGTGCAAGAGGACATTGCCGGAGTCTTTGACGAGATACTCCATGTATCACAGAAACAGAATCTGAAGTCAAACATCATTACAGACATTTTGCGAGAGAATCTTCAGGTGGCTAAGAGATTATACAAGAAGATCGCTCCGAGAAACGCTGAGGTGGAGTTTCGACATGTCGCTCTTGCTTCCCAGCGTTTTCCGTGTTTTCTCATCAAAGATGAAGAAGAGGCAATTTTGCATGGATCATTTAGCAGCGAATCGTCTCTGCTGAATCTAGAGGAAAATGGTCTTTGGATATTTGACAAAATGTTTGTTTCAATTTTGAAAGGCTTCTTCATTCAGCTGTGGCAGAAGGCGGTAGGCTTCAAGAAATACATCGACGCGCTGGAAACGGGAATACCCTTCGGAGAGACCTTGGTGATTAGGGATCCCGCGGATGCTTGGGTGAAGATTGGAGAAGTGTTGGGTGCTGCAAAAGAAAACGTTACCGCGATTACTCCGTCGGATGGAATAGATAGAATTCTGAAGAATGATCCCTTTGCCAATTATCGCAAGAAAAACTTAAGTATTCACATAATGTCCTCAATCGATTTAGACAACATTGAATCTGCAAAGAAACTCGCGACCAACTATCAAATTAAACACGTTCCCATCAACTACCTATCCATGCTTCTTGTTGACAAGAAGGCTCTTTTCATTTTTAGGAGTCCGCCCACAAAGTGCAACGATGAAGAAAGGGCATTCTACTCAAATGACACGTTCTACACAGACGACTTCCATACAGCTGACAGAGCTAGTGATATGCTAAACGACATTTGGAAGAGAGGCATGCAGATTTCAGAACTGGAGTCGCAAACAGGCATCAGACTTCCCGCAGTGGAAGTTTCAAGTGTAGGGAAAACCTCAGAGCTGGTTGATTCTTTGCTTCAAAGCAATGCTGACGCTGCCCTCATAGTGGAAGACTGCAAACCAATTGGAATAGTTTCGATTCGAGATATCCTGAAAGAATTTGCCAAACCTCGGATTGACATGAGGAGCACTTCAATTAGAGATTTGGATTACACTCCATTGGTAGAGATGGAGAACATGGAATCCTTGTTGAATACCATGAAGAATGTGGGCAAAGAGGGGCTAAACCGGATCGCATTTGTTAAGAATGGCCGCCTAGTTGGGATGTTGACAGAGGAGCTAGGAAAGTAGCTCTGTACAGAGTGCTTTATTGTGCTTGTGGCACTCTTGTTCTATTCACTGATGAAATTGTAGAATAGTACCCAGATTCGTCTTCATCCAAAAAGAACTTCCCTTTGTATCGTTCCCAAGCTTCTTCTGGCTTTAATTTTTCCATTTTGCCAATAGTCCCTTCCGCAACAGCTCCGACTCTGCGAGTCACATAGCACAGGATTCGGTGGTTTTTGTGAAGTTTGTTAGGATTTGTATACTTCGCAAAGACTGTCCGCCCAAGGTCAAGCAAACGAGCAGTATGCTTATTTGAAATTGGAAAAACTGCTGCAAACTGGGAAACCACAGCTCTTCTTAGATTATTCTTAAATTGAATGTCTTTTGGATGCAGTCAAAGTTGGGTTTGTGGTTTGGGGGTTAAATTTTAATTCCACGTCAAAGGTGTGAAGATGCCCATTTCGTCCGCTGACTCTATTACGAATCAACAAGGATGAACTAGCGGTTCAATACGTTCCACTCTATTTCTCTTGTCCGTAGCCTGCTCAAATAGCTTCGCATATTTTCTAACCACTTTGGGCCAAGTGAATCCTCGGCTATACTCGTATGCCTTCCTCTCCATAGATCGTTTAAGACTCTTGTCGTCCAGGATCTTGTTGACATTTTCTGCAATTGAAAAAGGGTTTCTAAACTCACAAAATAGACCTCTACCTTCAGCTAGGGCTTCTTGTGCATGAAGGTATGGCGTTGAAACTACAATCCTGCCTGCACCCAATGCATATGTGAGTGTTCCACTGCTAATCTGGTTTTCTCCCAGATATGGTGTTATGTAAACGTCGGTAGCTTGAAGATACTTTATTAATTCAGATCTTGCTAGGAAGCGATTTTGAAACTCCACATGATTTTGAAGTCCTAATTCCTTCATCAAATTGACCAATCTTCGACGGTAGTTTTCGTCATCGAACGCCTTCACCTCGGGGTGGGTTTCACCGATTACAAGATAAACAACCTCAGGGTGTTTATCAATTATGAACGGCAATGCTCGTATAGCATACTCAATGCCTTTTCCTCTGCTAAGCAGTCCAAAAGTGCATAGAACAGTTTTCCCCACTAAGTTGAGTGAAGATTTAACTCCTTCTCTATTTACGAAAGGAATATCCGGGCATCCATGCTGAATTATTCTGATTTTCAGACTGGGAAAACCATAGCGAACCAATATACTTGCTGCTGTTCTGCCCATAACAACCACAAATTTGCTGTGCGAGACGATTTCTCCTAAAACTCTTAGTGCCTCGGGTTCGAAGTCTGGTTGAACAGTGTGAAGAGTTGTTATCACGGGCTTCTTTACTTTTTCTAGAAAAGAAAGAACATAGTTACCCCATTCACCGCCAAAAATGCCAAACTCGTGTTGCATGCTAACTAAATCAATGTCTGAAGCATTGACCCGAGTCGCTGCTTGATCATAATCGCCTTGCTCTTCCTTTATTATTCTCAATTCGTCAGTCTTTTTATAACATTCAAAACCATCTCTTTTTCTGACGGCTATTATCAAAGATGGAGCGAATTCGCCTGCTAATCCCAGGTTATCCACTATGTCTTTGGTGAAAGTGGCTATGCCACATTTTGTTGGAAAGTAAGTGCTTAAGAAGCACGCCTTTCTTTTCAAGTTAAACGAAGGCGAATTCAACATTTTTTGCATAACCTCTACGTTAGCCGAGGGATGGCATGAGTTCGCAGGGAGACCAGTTTCCCCGCTTTATTTTGATTTTAAGGCGATTCTTGAAGGATTCCTTTATTCATGATTCTGGAGACGGAGGCTAACTTGGACCTCAGCGAGAAAGAAGATTGCGGATACTTGTCTATTCTATTTTGATCTGTTTTGAGTACTGCCAAAGTCCATGTATGTTACAGAGAGAAACAGCGAATATGACCCCTGGTTTGCTAGTCTTCATCCAAGCCTTCAACTTAGGATGAGTATACACTGTGCTTGTATCTGGTCCCTGAGCTGAAGCGCCATGGGCATTGAATTCACATCTAGCTATCTGGTATGGAAACTTCTCACTTTCAGGATGGAAATACAGAGATATCCAGCTGATGTGATGTGCAGTGGTGTTGGGATGTGCGACCTCTTTGCCTACACTGGCTGTAATCTCAAAGAATTCATCCTTTTTCACGATTTTCGGGAATTCAACTACTGGCACGTGTTTCTCAGTCTTCCAATCTGACTCTTGAACTAGTTCACCAATCTTCACAGGCATTAACCTCCTCAACAAAAGATCTCAAAACACTTTCAGTCAATCTGTAAAACCTTCTTCCTGTTCAACCTCCGACATAATTGAAGTGACAATGGGAAAAGAGTCAAAAACACGTATTTAAGAAAATGTGATTGTGTCACTACAACAACAGGAGTAGCCCTCAGTATTAGGACACTGGCAAAGTATCACCTACACTTAAGTCTCATGTTGGCTAATACGGGATTGATTTTTGCCACAACATTTCAAAATAGTCGTGAAGTGCTTTCACGAGGTCAGAATTGTTCGTCGATAGAGCGGGCGCTTCTCCAATATGCGCTCT